>CALBJU010000291.1 GCA_937893205.1 uncultured Bacteroidota bacterium | reverse complement strand
AGGAATACACGCGGCTGGGGATGGTTGAAGAAACGTATGATATTTTGGGAGCTCAACTTCCTCTCGTCAAATTGCCCATCACTCCGGGTAAAAATGTAACGGTCCTGTGCGAGGTCATCGCCATGAATCATCTGTTGAGACACTACGGGTACGACCCGGCCGAAGTATTTGCCGAACGTCTGGCTGAGAGGATTCGAAGTAAAGGATCATCCGCCGAAGATCCCGGAAGAGGAATAGAGTATTTCGAGCATGATTACGAATAAAACAGGGCTGGTTCTGTCGTTCTCGCTGGTTCTTGGATTACAAGGGTGCTCGCCGGAGTCAGCGGGGCCTCCATCCGGTCCTGTGTGGAATGTGGTTGACGTGCAGATCAATCTTGAGGATGGTTTCAGTGTTCTCCTGTACCACGACATGGAAGGGTTGTCCGGACAGGACGATCCAAACTCATTTCGTTACAGTGAGCCTGAATATCTGGAGTCCGGGAGAGACTTTCTGGTAGCCGACGTGAATGCCGTTGCCGCGGGCCTATTTGATGGTGGTGTGACCGAGGTCTTTATCGTGGACGGACATGGTAGTGGAAATCGATCGCCGGATCTGGACTATGATAAATTGGATCCTCGAATCCAGCCCATATCAAGAGAAGAGACCTTCGACGCCTATACAGGTCTGGTGGATGGCTCGAATTATGATGCCGTCGGAGTAGTTGGAATGCACGCAAAAACGGGTAGCGGAGGTTTTGCGTCGCACACCTACACACTCGGAATCGGACTGGAACTAAATGGTCAATCGATCACCGAAACCGAATTTGTGGCGCTTTCTTGGGGCCGAATCGGCGTGCCCGTCATTTTTGCTTCCGGCGATGATAAACTCCAGGGCGATCTCCAAACGATGCCCTGGCTCAAATATGCCCGAGTAAAAAACGCTACGAGTGCCTCCACGGCGGATCTTCTGCCTCTTGAAGAGGCTCGGAAAATATTGACGAGTCAGGCGAAACTGGCGGCCGAATCAGTGCTTGAATCCAAATATCTCGATCTTAGACTACCGGTTCTGGGAACGGTGAGGGTCGCTCCTCCCGCTGATCTGGCCTTGCTGGAAAACGTCCCTGGAATTGAATATGAAAATAATGGTGTGTCTTTTTCAGCCGGCTCGCTCATGGAATTTTACGATGGTGCTCGGGCGCTGATTGGTGTGGCTCGCCAGTCTTACACCGGAGTGTTGTTCGAGAATCTCAGGCAACACGAAGATGCGGGAGAAATTTTTCCCGCCTATGTAGATTCGCTGTTCCTGCGGTGGCTGGACACCGAGTCCGGAGACTACACCGCTCCAGAACCGCCTTCGCCTCCAGACGACGGTCGTCGCCATCATGGCTACAATTGAACTTTCTTCTCCAGGCTAAGAACAGCGCTTCGACGCGACGATCGAACTGAGCGCCTCCAATTGGTTGCTACGCGACGTGTTCAAGGTCGTCAATCTTTTCCTCTTCGAACTTTACTCCGACGAGCTTCGAGACGCCCTGCTCTTGCATCGTAATGCCGTAGAGGCGATCCGCAGCCTCCATGGTGCGCTTGTTGTGAGTCACCAGGACGAATTGCGTCGATTCGGAGAATGTCCGGATGAGATGCATGAATCGATCCACGTTGGCGTCGTCGAGCGGTGCGTCCACTTCATCAAGAATACAGAACGGGCTCGGTTTGACGAGATAGATTGCGAAGAGAAGAGCTATGGCGGTAAGCGTTTTCTCTCCGCCCGATAACTGTGCGAGAACGCTGGGTTTTTTCCCAACGGGCTTTGCAAGTATCAACACGTCTGACTCAAGCGGATCCGACTCATCCTCGAGACGGATATCTGCCGTGGCAGTCTCGCCAAAAAGTTCGACGAACAGTTTTTGAAAGTTCGACCGGATGGCCGTGAAGGTCTTGTCGAAACGCTCGATGGCCGTGGTGTTGATCTCCTCGATTGTCTTCATGAGCGTCACCTCAGCCTGCTCGAGGTCCGCCAGCTGCTCGGTCATGAACGCGAGCCTGTCCTTTTCCTCTTCAAACGAGTCGAGCGCGAGCGCATTGACAGGTCCCAGATGCTTGATCTTATTTTTAAGGGTCTGGGCCTCCTCTTTTGCCGCTTCCTTGTCGAAATCGCTTTCTATCTCGATAGTGAATGTCGTCAAATCGAGGTCGAAGTCTTCGGCGAATCCAGCGATCAGGTCTTCGAGTCGTGTGTTGAGCGCCGCCTTCCGGATGGCGCGATCCGACTCATGCTTCATGGCCGTTTCCCGTTCCCTTCGGATTTCACGGAGGCGAGATTCAAGCTCTGAAATGGCCACCTTCGTCTCCATGAGGCCGTCTTTGACCGTCGAAACGGCCTCGTCGAGATCCATTCTTGCGTCTTGCATCGATCGGATCGTGACTTGCAAGGTGCTACACCGCTCTTCGAGCGTAACACGCTGTTCGGCCATTCTCAGACAGGCTTCCTCCCGTTCGGAGCTGCGTTTATCCAGTTCCTCAATGTCCTCTCGAGTTCGGTTGATTTCGCGCTTAAGATTGTCGAGTCTGTTTCGGGTTTGAACGGCAGTAATGTTCGCCTCATTGAACAGACTGAAGGCTGCTCGACTTGCTTCCTCAATACCAGAAAACGCGTTTTCTGCTTCGGTTCTCTTGTTTTGCAGGTCCGCAACCCGCAGGGTGAACGATTTCAGATCGGCACTTGCGGTATCAAGTTCTTCCTTGGCAGTTGTTTCAGCCTGCGTTAACGACTGGATTCTGGACTCTGTCTCGGTGCGGCGTCCGCTCGCGACCTCCTGTTCGTAGGAAATGCGGGAGTGAGCTTTTTCGCACTCAACGACGTGAGCGGACGCCGCACGAACCGCTTCCTTCATATCGGCGATTGGAACCGAATCGCGGCGAAGGCTCAACTTGTGATGCGCCTTTTCGGCTGTTTTGAGGCGAACAGACGATTGTTCAAATAGTGTTTTCGCCGATTGTAGTTGCCCCCTGCGATCGAGTCGTGAGGAGATAGGGCCTCGGTCGTCAGTCGCACTTCCGGCGTGAACGTAGCCATTGGGGTCAACCCATTCACCCGTGCGTGTGAACATCCGCCCCGGTAGTTCGCCACTCAACTCATCCAGCGAGTCGACGAGGTAGCAGTTCGCAAACAGCAGGTCGACCAGGGCTTCATACTCCGGCTCCGAAGCCCGTACCAGTGAGGCGATGCGCGTGTAATCAGCCGCAGGAAAATGAGCGTTGGCCTTTCTGAGTCTCTCAACCACAAGGAAGGTCGCCTGGCCTTTTTCATGCGCTCTGAGGCTTTTGATGGCAAGTTGAGCTTCGGATTCCGTCTGCACCACGATGCATCCGGCAAAGTCTCCGAGGGCCGCGTTTACGGCGGTTCTGAGATCATCTTCGCATTCGATGACGTCAGAAATGGTAACCAGCGAATCGGAAGACCAAGTGTTGGACGAAGCGAGAAACTGAACGGGTTCATCGAAATCGTCAAACGAACTCAACAGCCCACTCAGCAACGATACCTCGGTCGAGGCTGCGTCGCGAGACCGCTCCGCTGCACGCAGTTCGATGGAGTGTTCGTCGAGTTGCCCGCTCAGGGCCGCAATTTCTGTCTCGGCCTCTTCCAATTTCTTGGAGGCCTGAAGATCGGCCAACTGCGCCTTGTCTAGCGCCCATCTGCCTCCGCTTGGCGAGTTCCAGTATCTGACTCCGAGGCGGCCATCAGAGTAAGAG
>CALBJU010000290.1 GCA_937893205.1 uncultured Bacteroidota bacterium | reverse complement strand
CTGCGAAGCTTCGTCGTGCGCAGGAGAATATTTTCCAGGCGCGTCCGTATGCCAACAAGCTGTCGGAAATAATCACGAGGCTACAGGCGCAGCTCGATCCAACGGATCACCCGCTTTTCGTGCGTCGTGAATCGGTTGCAAATGTTCTTCTGGTAATTGTGACGGCAGACCGAGGTCTTGCCGGTGGATTCAATGCCAATCTGATCAAGCTTGCCGAGCAGACCATCAGGGAGAGGTACGAAAAACATCGCACGGAAGGCCGGTTGTTTCTCGTGTGTGTCGGCAAGAAAGGACACGAGCACTTCTCCAGGCGCGATTACCAGCTGGTTGGAGATTTTCGCGGTGCCTTCGACAAGCTGTCTTTCCTGACTGCGGACAAGATCGCCTCCGTCGCTGAAGATGGCTTCATGGAAGGCAAGTGGGATGAGGTCTTCGTGCTCTATAACGAGTTCAAGAACACCATCTCTCAGAACAGAATCGTCGAACCGTTTATTCCCATTCCGGCCGAGAGGTTTCTGACGCCGGTCATGGAGTCGGATGGTGAAACGGCTGATGATGACGGCACGAATGATCCCATTTATGAGCCGGGAGTACATGAGGTTCTGGCCAGCCTCATACCTCGCTTCTTGAACTATCAGATCTGGCGGGCACTGCTGGAATCAAATGCCGCCGAGCAGGGCGCGCGTATGGTAGCCATGGACAGCGCAACCACCAATGCCGAAGAACTGCTGAAAGAGCTGAACCTCAAGTACAATAGAGCTCGTCAGGATGCGATAACCCGTGAGCTCATCGAGATCACTTCGGGCGCAGACGCTTTGTCCGCTGGCTGATTTCGAACCGCCGATTTTATAAGGTCCGCAGCTTCGCTGCGGACCTTATTTATTGCTGCTCGAATTCTTCGGCTTCGAGCTGTTCAAGAACCCAGATGGAGTTTTCGTCTCCGTTTTCAGCGGATTCCCTGAACCAATCCATTGCTTCCTGATGACCCTCGGTCTGACGCTCGAATTGACGGTCATTCATGGTGGATGGTCGGTAGTTCTCCTTCGTCATTCGTGCGATTATCAGGAGATATTCGCGAGACTGAGGATCTACAGACTTTCTGATAGAATTGAGATAAAAATCAGCGGTGGCTGAACCCTCATTTTCAAGCAGCTCAAGCGCCTCCTCCATGAGAGTCTTATCGGGAATGCTTTTCGCTATTAGGTACAGGGCGAACATTGACTGAAGGTCGCCCGCCTCGGCGTGCATCCTGGCTATACCAACGTGCTTCTGAAACTCTTTGAGGTTTTGAGCCCGATTCAAGATTCCGCGAGCATGACTGTCGCCAGCGTCGTAGTCGACTGACCAACTCTGAGCGTCGTATCAACGCCTTGAAGTGTTCATCCGCTGGATCGATACAAATCCTGAATCGGACTCCTCAATCATCTTCTCGACAGCACGAATATCGTTTGCTCTGACGAACGACCGAACAATTGGAAGTTTTTCAAACTTCTCAATTCGCCGAGTGTGGGACAGCGGATAGTATTCGACGAACACGTATTCGCCGATTCCGAGAAATGCTAATACGAGTGCTATTTGAAGGTATTTCATTTCAGTACAGCGTTTTATCGTTCAGTAGCTGGAAGTGTCCAACCCCTCAGCTTCAAGCTGATTGATTACCCAAATGGCGTCCCCGACACCGTCTGCAGCCTTTTCTTTCACAAGTCGAACGCGTTGCGCCCTGCGATTTGTCGTTAGGCTGTACGTCATGTCGGACACTCCAGGGGACCTAAGATTCTTAATTGCGAAATAAGAGTCATAAAACGAGGATTCACGAGGTGTTAGTTTTCTTGTCTGTCTCACGACTGCGATGAGGCATAACTCAGCTGCTAGTGAGGTATGATTCTCGAGAAGCGAGATGGCTTGACTCATGGCATCCTCGTCGCCCACACGCCTTCCAGCCCAAAAGAGCTGTGTCATGGCTGATACCTCTCCCTTCACAGCCCTTTTCTTATAGATCGGGATATACTCCTTAAACTTTTCTCGCTCCTTCAAGCGCCTAATGAGCGAATTTGCAGCGATATCTCTCGCCTTTCGGTCTTTGTACCAATCTTCGGGCGATAACCAGATTTTTACGCCATTGCGTAAACTAATCTGAATCTCGCCCGAATCTCGCCCGAATCAGATCGATCAAATGCTGCCCTTACCAATTCCAAATCGCTCTGTAGAACGAACCAGCCTACGATGGGCAGCTTTTCTAATTTTTGGACGCGCCTATGCTGAGGAAGAGGATAAAACTCCACGAATGCGTACTCGCCGATTCCTAGAATCGCTACTATGATGGCAATGAGACCGTACTTCATACACAATATCCGGACGTGATGGGGTTACCACGGGTATCGTCTATGATGGGCCCTCAGTAAAGAGTTAATCCTGCGTTTTCGATCACGAATGCCTCAAACAGGTCCTGTTTTAGTCATTTCGGGCCTGAAACGGTCAATTATTGCCTTCTTGACTATCTACTCCGCCTTTTACGATCACTTCGATTAAAAGAGGCCGGTGATCGGATATGACGGGCTCGTCAATCAGCTGTTGGCTAAGGAGTTCGAATTGACCCGCGGGCTTAAGGAGGAAAAAGTCGATTTCTCGGTCAGGTCCATAGGAGGGGAACGTAAAATGATCAGTTCCTTTCTTAACAATGTCCCAGGAGAGACCCAGATGCTCCATCACGCTAGATTCGGGAGTCGAGTTGAAATCCCCGGCAAGGATGGTAGGCAGGTGCTGTTCATCGGCCAGATATTCCTCAAGTCTGTTCGCTTGAGCGAGTCGTTCTTCCTCGGTTCTATAAAAGTGTATCCCGATAAACCTGACCCTTCTACCTGATCCAGCCAGTTGAACCTCGATCGAAAGCGCGGTTCGCGGTTCGGGTCCCTCCGGAAGGACGTAGTTTCTGGTCTCAAGTATGGAAAGCTTCGTCAAGAGGGCCATTCCATACGCACCGCCCTGATACTCCATGAACCGACCAAACCGGTGCTCCATCTCGGTCATCCGCCCCAGCTCTTGCGCCTGATCCACCATTCCCGTTCGATTCGTCACGCTGTCGACTTCCTGGATGGCAACCAGGTGTGGATCGTATTCGAGAATAAGCGCGGCGATACGATCAAGATCTACTACCTCGTCCATGCCCTCTGCATGATGAATGTTGTAGGCCAGGATCCGGAGCGTGTCATCCGCTGCCAATTCCGGTCGAGGAAGATCGTCTGGAGACGAGCACCCCGCGCTCAGAAGTAGTATTAATACGAGCGTTTTTTCGAGAGCGTGTCTAGCGCGCAGTAAACTCATGTGGAAAATTCTCAGACGATTTAGTGGAGCGTGTCGTTATGAAAGACTACAGCCATCGACGCACGCGGCCCTTATACGCCGTGTAGTCCTCTCCGAAAAGACTTTCCAGAGCGGCTTCTTCTGGCTTGATCTGAAATCGTGTTATGTACAGGACATAAACGGCCACAAAAGCGATTGAGAACACGTTCGTCAAGTAAAGTCCCCAGGCAATCATCATGATCATCAGGCCCAGATACATCGGGTTTCGGGTGAACGAGTAAATGCCGGAGGTCACCAATGTGGATGTTTGTTCAGGCGTTCTCGGGTCTACGGTAGTGTCAGACCTTCGAAACGTGATCGATCCACGGACGCCAACGAAGAGACCTGCAGCAAACAGAATCGCACTGAACCCGTCTGGAAAAGCCATCTCAGATGAGGGAGTGTATTGTGCCATCAGCCACATGCCGGCACCTAGAGCGAGGACGAGGGCGAGGGGAGGAATTTTCAGATTCAGCGTATTCAAAGTTTTGTCCAGGGCTAGGGAAAATCGTTATGAGCTCCTATTGCAGCGCTCGATGGCAATCATCTATTTTGGGTCCTGCCACACACATCTAAATATCGATCATGGAATCAATAAACGGCGGGAATTCTGGCCAACGATTTACCTCGCAGTGGGGATTCTTCCTCAGCGTTCTTGGAATAGCGGTCGGAACCGGCAATATCTGGAGATTTCCGCGCATCGTTGCTCAGAACGGTGGTGACGATGGTGGTGGAGCATTTTTAGTTGCCTGGCTGGTATTCCTCTTTGCCTGGAGCATCCCGCTCATCATGGTCGAATACGTGTGGGGTCGCAAACACCGATCGGGAGTTGTGGCGACGTTTATCAAGGAAGGCGGCAAGAAGTTCGCCTGGATGGGCGCGTTTGTTGCTTTTGTAGCCACTGCGATCACGTTTTTCTATTCCGTGGTTGTCGGATGGTGTATCTATTATCTGATTCAGACAATCATATCGCCTCTTCCCCAGACGACCGAAGCGGCGATGGCAACGTGGAATGATTATCAGAGCGGCGGCTGGCCTCTACTGTTTCATGCCATGGCCATGGGCCTCGGCGCCCTGGCGATATGGAAGGGAGTCACCTCGATCGAGCGCGTCAACAAGGTGCTGGTGCCTACGCTGCTCATCATCGTGCTGATTTGCGTTGTCCGCGCGCTCACGCTGCCCGGTGCATGGGATGGTGTAGCCTACCTGTTCACTCCTGAGTGGAGCCAACTCGCCCATCCCAAGATCTGGATAGAAGCCCTCACGCAAAATGCCTGGGATACGGGAGCTGGTTGGGGTCTCTTCCTAACCTACGCCGCCTACATGAGCGTTAAGCAGGGCGTCGTGAAGAGCGCTGTCGCAACGGCAATTGGGAATAACATCGTATCTCTGATGGCAGCATTGATGGTTTTCGGGACCGTGTTCGCCATCCTGCAGACCGAAATGGGCATGAGCCAGGTGGAAGTTCTTGAGGTCATGAAAACCAGTGGACCCGCCTCTACGGGTCTGACCTTCATCTGGATGCCGCAACTCTTTCAGAGAATGTTTCTCGGGACTCCGCTCGCGATTCTCTTTTTTCTGGGCTTGACGTTCGCCGGATTTTCGTCCCTCATCGCTCAGCTCGAGCTTCCGACCCGAGTATTCATCGATGCAGGATTCAATCGTCCCAAAGCAATCGGACTGGTTGTCGGCGTGAGTTATTTGCTCGGAATCCCATCCGCTCTCAGTCTGAACATTCTCAGCAATCAAGATTTCGTCTGGGGCGTTGCTCTGATGATTTCTGGAGCCTTCGTCGCATTCATCGTCATTTATAATGGTGTATCAAAAATGAGGGATGAACACCTGGTCGGAAAATCGTACGACTGGTCGGTCGGGAAGTGGTGGATCTATGCGGTCAAGTACTTCATTCCGATCGCCGCCGTAGTCCTGCTCATCTGGTGGTTGTCTCAGTCCGTCACCGACAGGTGGTATGATCCGTTTGAAACGGGCAGTCTGATGACGGTGCTGGCACAATGGGCCATAATCCTGGGCTCGTTCTATGCTGGAAACAAGTGGCTTGCAAAACGCATGTCGCGGGGGAACGACTAAGAAGCGACTAGAGTGGGCTGCGTTGGATTTGACGAGGTCTTCGTTGATCAAAACGTCCAATCGGCGTAACTTTGGTGCCTTGCTTCATTGAAGCCAAGCTCGCATCTGGAGAGGTGGGTGAGTGGCTGAAACCACTGGTTTGCTAAACCAGCGTACGCTTTATCGTGTACCGGGGGTTCGAATCCCCCCCTCTCCGCATCCAGCGGAAGCCCCGACTGCCGATAGGCAGCCGGGGCTTTTTGTGTTGGGCCCCCGTGAAGCTTGCTTCAAAGGGGCCCAACACAAAAAGACCTGGGCGAGCGTAGCTCGCACGGGGCATACATTGGTAAGGAGTATCAGGGGCTAACCGAGCGTAACGCGCGAGGTAATCCCATTCGACAGGTGCTGGAGCGGCGCCGTGGGTGGTGGCTGAAATCCTGATTGATCCTGAGGAGCGAAGCCTAGTCAGACCAGAGCTGGAAGTATTTAAGACCCGTCCCAGTATTGAACAGGACAACTTTGTCGTCGGGCGCGATCCATCCCTGGCTTTTAAGCCTCTCAAATGCGACCGCCGTCGCGGCGCCCTCTGGAGAAGCGAAGAGTCCTTCGGTCCGGCCTATTTGAGTGGCCATGGCGAGCATCGATTCGTCGTCTACCGCCAAGGCGGTGCCATTGCTCTCCCGTATCGCATCCAGAATCAGAAAATCACCGGCGGCAGACGGCACCCTCATTCCGGCGGCAACTGTCGATGCATTTTGCCACGGCTCAGCGCTCGCTGCTCCTTCCTCAAACGCTTTTACAATCGGTGCACAGCCCACTGCCTGAACGCTGACCATGCGCGGCCTGCGACTGTCTATCCAACCCATTTTTTCCATCTCATCGAACGCCTTCCACATGCCGATTAGACCGGTACCACCACCAGTGGGGTAAATAAGGACGTCAGGAAGAGTCCATCCAAACTGTTCTGCGATTTCGTATCCCATCGTTTTCTTACCCTCAATTCGGTAGGGCTCCTCAATGTCGAAACGTTGAATCGATTCCCCGCGTCGGGGTGCTCAGCCGCCGCTCTGCCCGCATCCGTAATCAAGCCGTCCACCAGCGTAATGTCAGCTCCCAGCACGGAGCATTCAGTGACGAAGACATCGGGAACGTCCTTCGGCATAAATACAAAAGCCTTGAGACCCGCCAATGAGGCGTATGCACTCATGGCACTCGCGGCGTTGCCCGCCGAGGGGATGGACAGTGCAGAGGCGCCCCGTTCCAGAGCGCAAGACACGGCTACTCCGAGTCCCCTCGCCTTGAACGATCCGGTGGGATTCGCACCTTCGTCCTTGATGTAGAGGCTTTCGTGGCCCAGCTTTTCTCCCAAATTCTTAGTGTGAAGTAGTGGCGTCCATCCTTCTCCAAGTGACAGACGGGACGACTTTTTCCGAACTGGAAGCAATTCGTGAAAGCGCCACATGGAATGAGGCCGATCGGCTGTTTCAAGATGATTGACGGCAGCAGAAGCTGCCGCTAGATCATACCTGGCAAGAAGAGGCTTCAAACAGATTGGGCATGAGTTCAGGAGCGCGTCAGGATCGGCAGACTCGTGACAATGAGAACATTCCAGGTGAGAGAGATATGACATTTGTGCCGGCTGAGATTCAAGATGGGATCCTCAAGGTAGACAAGGTCCCCTTCAGTCACTTTTTGGTTTTGATGAAGAGGAGTAATATCAAACCGCCAGACGTTAGTATCGTTTATTACACATGCATTCTCGCCCCAGGGTATCCTGGTCGGAGGATGCCATGCACCAAGGAAACCCGCGCGTGCCATTCAGTGCGATTTCGTAGCGACTGAATGCATCTTTCCAACCATTCGGAGAAGGGGAGCAGATCCGGTGAGGGGCGCAAGGTACTTTCCGTGATTGTATCATCGACAAAGACTCATCCTACCTGCCAATGAGCCGTTTCTACAGTATTCTTTTATTGACATTTGTGATACCGATGGCGATCACAGCCTCTGCCCAGCAAGCTGTTGTCCGCGGTTTCGTCACCGACGCCTCCACCGAGCAGCCGCTTCAGGGCGCATCAGTCGTCCTCAGAACCGGAGATGAGCTTGTCACCGGAACGGCTACAGATGGCGACGGATATTTCATTCTCAATCGCGTAACTCCCGATACGTACGACCTCGAAATCTCATACATCGGATTTACGAGCTACACATCACGCGTTACGTTTTCATCCGGCCAAATTCTGGAGTTGACCGTCGGGCTGACTCCAAGAACGGATATGATCGATGAACTGGTAGTTACCGCGGAAGCAGAAGGCGGTATTACTACCGTAGCCGCTGGCCTCGAAACGGTCGTTCCTGCCGCCATTCAACGTGTACCC
>CALBJU010000289.1 GCA_937893205.1 uncultured Bacteroidota bacterium | reverse complement strand
GTACGAGAGTCCGCAAAGCCATGCAAGAGATGAAATCTCTTGCTCAGGAAATTCGAGTTGAAGTCCAGAATATGAAGAACGACTAAACCCGTTTTTCGTGTTTTTAGAAAAGGCCGTACTGCTCTAGTACGGCCTTTTCTTTTGGTCCCTATTTTTGCCTGCACAGTTGCGGCATGTGACGATCAAAAAATGAATAGAATCTTTCTTCTTGTTCTTCTGACCTCGCTCGTTTCTTCCGAGGTTCTTGCTCAAGAGAATGAGCAGGTGGATCCGACGAAATGGAAGCCCCTCCTTGTGGGCAAGCTGGCGGGATCACAAGCTGGCTTCCAGAACTGGGCTGAGGGTGGGGTCAATACGCTCGCCTTCAGTCTTGGGCTGGACGGGAGAGCAGAACGCACGAGAAACGGTTGGATGCTGAAGCATGAGGTCCGCCTCTCGTTCGGCCTGGTGAAACAGGACACCCTCGATTTCCGGAAAGCCGAAGACCTAATTCGCCTCTCAACTACATTCAAGCACACGGGAGATGGATTCCTGAAGAGGCTTCAACCCACCATCGCCCTTCTCGCCAGAACTCAGTTTGCACCAGGATTCAATTTTGATAAGAATCCGTTCAAGGACGGACGAACGCCTCCCGTGAAGGTCTCCGATTTTCTGTCTCCCGGCACGTTCACACAGTCTGTTGGCATGACCTACTTGTTCAAACCCTACCTGAGCCAGCGCCTGGGAATAGGTGCGAAGGAGACAGTCGTGATGATCGAGCAGCTCCGTACGCTCTACAATGTTGATCTCGACAAAAGCATGCGGCTGGAGATGGGCATCGAAGCGTATACAAATTTTGACAAGGAAATCGTCACGAATGTGGTGCTGAAGTCCTCGTTGGGGATTTTTGCAGCCTTCAACAAGCCGGAAAGCCCCGACTTCATCTGGGAGAGTATTCTCAACATGAAGGTAAATCCGTGGCTCAACGTCAACTTCGAGTGGACCGTATTTTTTGACGATGACATCAGCAATAGGGCGCAGCTGAAGGAAGTTCTGTCCATCGGATTCTCCTACACCTTCATTTGATGGGATGAAATACACCTCTCTCGGCAGAATTGTGGGCGTGGAGTCGGTCGTCTATGGTGTTCTGTGTCTGGGATTGTGGCTGGTGCCTGTCTTTGACCGACTGCATGTCGAGTCTGCAGCTGCCATTTCATTTGTAGCCTTCTTCCTAGCCGGACTGCGCACGATTTCGCCAGCCGGCTCAACATTTTCCAAGTCACTTGTCAGGCAGTTCAGTTGGCTTGCTCTGCCGTTGGGACTAATGACTCTCTCGGCGGTGTGGGCACCTAACTGTGACTATTTCAGAGGGCTGGGGTTCTTTATTCTCTTCGCGCCGATCTCCGTTGTTTTCTCGGTTTCACTGGCCAGTCTGCTCAAGGATCGAGTAGCGCGGCCTGCGCTCTGGCTGGTTCTGATAGGAGTTGGTATCGCCGTTTTTAGTCCCATGTTCGATATCGGACTACACCCTCAATTTTACACCTACAATCATGTTTTTGGAGGCATTCTGGGGCCGATATATGACGTTGAACTGGTAGTTCGGCCGGGATTGTTTGTCTTTCGGGGCCTCACTCTGCTCTGGTCGCTCCTGTTTCTATGTCTGTTGAAGCGGCGGACGGTTTGGGCACTCGTCCTCGTTCTATCGATCGGTTCGGTGTACGTATGGTCGGGCCCACTGGGTATCAATACTCCTTCCCGGTATTTGAAGGGCTCGTTTTCAGGTGTAGCCACGACGGATCATTTTGAAGTTTTTTTCGACGAAGAGTCACTGTCGGAGTCCTCTCTAGCGCGGCTCCTGGATGAACACGAATTCCGATATGCTGAGCTCACGAGGAAGCTTGGGGTGGAGCCCTCTTCCAGAGTAGTGTCTTACGTCTATCCGGATGTCGAGGCGCGCGCCCGCATAACGGGCGCGCGCTACACGAGCGTGGCCCCCGTGTGGCTGGCGGATCCACAGGTTCACGTGACGATGGATTCGTTTTATGGCGTGTTCGCTCACGAACTCGCGCACGTGTTCTCAAGAGAATTCGGTCTGCCTGTCATTCGAGCCTCGACGTCCATCGGGCTCGTGGAAGGCCTGGCAGTTGCGCTCGAACCGCCAGACGGGAGGCCAACGCCTCATGAGTTGGTTGCGGCCTATGAGCGGTCCACTAAGGGCGATTCTGTCTGGACCGTTGGCCTGCGAGTCACAGAAAGTCTTTCGGCTCTTGGCTTCTGGGGAGGAAGGGGCGCTGTTTCGTACACGACAACGGGTTCGTTTGTCCACTTTTTGCTCGAGGAGTACGGTGCAGACGCATTCAGAGAGGCGTATCGGGCGGGTTCCTTTTCCGACGCCTACCAAAAATCAGTTGGTGAACTGGCCCAGGAGTGGCAGAATATGCTGCTTCACCTGACTGTCGATCATCCAGACGCTGGTTCGCGCGCAGCGCGGCAGTTTTCTATTCTCTCCCTGTTTGAAACCACCTGTCCCCATTACACGCCGCCCGATGTAAGGGCCGCGCTGCGCGCGGCCAGACTCACAGAAGAAGGGAGGCACGAGGAAGCGCGGGCCCAGCTGGGTCAGTTGATAGAGGGCGACCCGGCATTCGAAATGCTCACTCTTCTTCGGGCCGAGATCAGTCTTGAAGGGGATCACCTTCCCGATGCGGCCCGCTATCTTTCCTCTCGTCCCGATTCAATCAGAAACAGTAGAGAGTGGCTACTGAGCGGTCACTACGCGGCCATCACGCGCAATGAAAAAGAGGCGAGCGCTTCATTCGCCGAGGTTCAGGAGCTGCTGTCGAGGTCCGCGCACCGTTCACGGGCCGCTGTCGCGGCCCGGCTATTGCTCCTCGGACAGCCGGGTACTATCGAAATCCTGGCGAGGCCGGGCCCGCTCTCGGACCGAATAGAATCTCTTGAAGCCCTCAGGCTCACAGCAGAATTCAGCCCCGACGAAAGCCGAGCGTTTAATTACGTACTGGGGTCGGCCTATTTCGAATCAGACCGATTCGAAGCCGCGCTTCCACTTATTGAATCGGTGTTGATCGCCAGAAAAGATGCACCGGACTCCAGCAATCTCGACTATGCCACCTTTCTCGCGATGCAGTCGGCGTATGGACTTCGGGACCTTCCCCGGGCCGATGCGTTTGCAAGCGCGGTGGCAGTTTTGTACGCTGATGACCCTGCAATGAGCGAGTTGATCAACAATTGGAAG
>CALBJU010000288.1 GCA_937893205.1 uncultured Bacteroidota bacterium | reverse complement strand
GAGTTTCCCGATGTACCTATGCGTTTTGTCGATATGGAGACCGGAGAAGAGATGTCGCTCCAACCCGCCCAGTTGAGAGAAAACTACACCGAGGCCGCCCGAGCTTTCTCCACTCGATTCCGAGAAAAATGTCGAGAACGAAATATAGATTTCATTGAACTCGACACCGCAGAACCCTACAGCACCGCGTTGCTTGCGTACCTGAACAAACGAAAGCGACTGACTTGATTGCGAGATAATTATCCCCATTAAAACGTACTTCGAACCTATGAAACTGATGAAAGGCGCGGCAGCTTTACTCGTGTTGGCCGTTTTATTCTCGCCTATGGCCACGGCCCAGGACCGCGAAGCCCTTCCCGGTCCGGGCGATACGCCGACAACCTTTGAAAACCCGGACCTCGTTGGACGATATATCGAGACGATCACGGCCGACGATCTGGCAGCACACTTGTATTTTTTCGCCTCCGATTTCTTTGAGGGTCGCGAAACATCGACTCGAGGACAGAAGATGGCCGCTGAGTATCTGGCCTCCCAGTACAGGAAAATGGGAGTGGCGCCGAAGGGCACTGCTGCAACTGATAATCCCAGAAGTCCCAAGGCCTATCTGCAACCCTTCCCACTTTACGGAAGTCGCTTCGAGCAGGTCGAGTTGTACCTGGGAGATTCGTCCGAGCCCAGTCACGTATTTGGAGGCGAGCTAACCGATGGCTCGTTCATGACACTGTTTGGAGCCAACGAGGCAGATAATTCAGCCAATGTCGTATTTGGCGGCTATGGTATTCAGGACGAAGAGCTGGGATACAATGATTTTGCTGCCATGGAAGCAGCCGGAATAGATTGGGCAGGGAAGTGGGTGATGATCCTGGCCGATGAGCCGATGTCCGACTCGGAAACAAGTCTATTGCCCACCGAAGACCACGCCCTTTCGTCCTGGACCACATCCAGATTCGACAAATTGCGGATCTATTTCGGCAGTGATGGCGATCCGCCTGCCGGAGTCCTTGTTGTGGGCGACCTCTCACCGAGAGGCAGCGCCGTATACGAAAGGGCCCGCACAAGAGGTACCGCACCCGCGGGCGTTGGGGGATTATCTCTGGACGCACCCGAAGAAGAGGGCGAGGAGGCCGCTTCGCGACCCATATTTCTGACGATCTCCGCTGAATTGGCCAATGAAATTTCGGGCCGGGACATTGCGGCGGTGAAACAGGAAATCGACAGTTCGTTGAATCCTGTCGTGTTTGAGATTGACTCTCCCCTGCGCGCTCGTGTCATCAGCAATTCGTACGAGACGTCCTCTGAAAACGTAGTCGCTTTCATAGAAGGATCCGATCCTGTACTCAAGGACGAATACGTCGTCATCTCATCGCACTATGACCATATCGGCCTGAGCAACAACGAGGAAGATGGCGTTAATAACGGAGCCGACGACGATGGTTCTGGAACAGTCACCGTTCTGGAGATTGCCGAAGCGTTCATCAAGGCTAAAAACGACGGTTATGGACCTCGGCGGAGCATCCTATTCCTGAATGTAGCTGGAGAGGAAAAGGGGTTGCTTGGCTCGGCGTATTACACCGACTACGAGCCGATCGTACCGCTCGAACAGACGGTTACGAACCTGAACATTGACATGATTGGCCGAATTGATCCCACACATCCCGGGGAGGATTCGGACTACGTGTACATCATTGGATCCAATCTCGTGTCTCAGGAGCTGCACGATATCAACATTCGCACGAATGAGATCATCGGAACCAAGTTGGATCTGAACGAGCGATTCAACTCAATAGATGATCCGAATCAGTTCTACCGTCGATCGGACCACTGGAATTTTGGAAAAAATAATATCCCATTCATTTTCTTCTTCACGGGCACCCATGAAGACTATCATGGTGTCGATGACGAGCCAGAAAAAATTGAATATGAACGCATGGCGCGCATCGCTCACGTCATATTTGCCACAGCATGGCAGGTCGCCAATCAGGACACGCGTCCTGTAGTCTCCGGAGACGGATTCAACTAGGGCCCGTCATCATAATCTGAGTCAGCCTTCGGGCGTTTTGACGATAAAAAGAATAAGGGGATGGCGCTTCGCGCCATCCCCCTATTTTCTGTCCAAATTCCGGGTAAACAATCAGACGTTAACCGCCTCAACGCGCGTTATCTGAGGCACGGAGCGTTTTACGGCCTGCTCAATTCCAGCACGCAATGTCATGGAACTCATGGGACAGGTCTCGCAGGCACCAAGCAGTTCAAGCTCGACCACCATTTCGTCAGTGATATCAACCAGACGCACAGATCCGCCGTCGGCTTCCAAAAACGGCCTCAGTGTATCGAGCGCCGCCTCGACCTGAGTCTGCAGTTCCATTCCTTCCAATAGTACCATTTATTCCTTCCTTTTCGGGTCGGCGCCACTCACAGGCGCTGATCCGTAGTAATTGTGATCGATTCTACTCAACCACATGAACATGGTTCGCAAAACATCATTTGTGTAATATTTCGATTTTCTGGGTAGATGGTCCGGTAGCATTACGGAACTCAACGCGATCGACAAGAGATCGCGCGAGCTCAGTGAACACAGCTGCCACGGGTAGCGAAGGATCGGTTACAGCAGGCGTTCCCGCGTCTCCAGATTCCCGAATGATCTGCTCGAGCGGTATCTCGCCCAGGAATGGAATCTTCAGCTCATCAGCCAGCGCCTTTGCCCCACCCTGTCCAAACAGATAGTACTTCTTGTCAGGAAGCTCGGGCGGTGTGAAATATGCCATATTCTCAATAATACCCAGCACGGGAACGTCGACCTGATCGAACATGCCGACCCCTTTACGTGCGTCTGTCAGCGCAACACGCTGCGGAGTGGATACGATGACAGCACCACCCAGAGGCACCGTCTGGACAATCGTCAACTGAATATCCCCCGTTCCCGGCGGCAGGTCCAGAATCAGGTAATCCAGCTCTCCCCAATCGGTGTCGCTCAAAAACTGGCGCACTGCGCTCGTCACCATCGGACCCCGCCAGATCACCGCTTTGTCGCGATCTACGAGAAAACCCATTGACAGGAGCTTTACTCCATATTTTTCGAGTGGAATGATGCGGCGCTGGTCACTGACCTTTGGTCTCGCATCTTCGATTCCGAACATAGTCGGGATGGAGGGACCGTATATGTCCACGTCGGCCAGACCCACATCATATCCTGCCTGAGCCAGTGCAACAGACAAATTGCACGCGACGGTGCTTTTGCCAACTCCACCCTTTCCGGATGCCACCGCAATGATATTGACAACTCCGTCGCCTGGCTTGATATCGTTCTTCTGCCCGGCGATCTGATGATCCATGCCCATACCGATCATTTCGCTATCGATATCAACGGCCACATTGGTGTCGCTTCCAAATGTTGCCTGGAGAGCGTCTCTGCTCGCATCAGATACTTCCGATGCGAAAGCAATTGAAGGATCGGCTAGCAGGATCGTAAATCGTATCCCGCTCTCCTCGACACGCAGATCGCGAACCCAGCCCAATCTAACGATGTTGCGTCCGCTTTCCGGCTCAATCACGGTTCTCAAAACGTCCAGAACTTCTACTAATTGGATCATAGCACTCATGTGGTGAAATCTAATAAGCACTAAACGGCAACAGAGACGGTTCGGGTTCCGTCCCCTTGGTGAGAATCATTCAGATTCCTTGAAATATCGAATTGCAACTCCATGTCGAACTCCAAACGGGGATACATAAAGTTGTTCAGCCTCCAAATACTGTAGGCACATCATCAGCATCAGAATTCCGGCTGGAAACACATCCTCCCTCCCCTTCATGTTCGTCGGATCCAGGGCCAGTACGCCTTTTCGATCTAACGTAAAAAGCTTTCGTGACCATGCCGCAATTTCGGACACCGATAAATGACTGTCTCCCCGGATTTCGTCCAAAGAATTCAGGCCTTTCGCGAGCAGTGCCAACATGATAGGCGTCCCAGAAGCTCCAATACAGCGGTGTGATGGCTCAATCCCGACGAGCTCACTTCTGAGCATTTCCATAAAATGCTCCCGTGCCTGCTCCAGACCAGTTACAGCCGCGGGTTGATCACCCAAAAATCGCTCTGTCATGCGGACGCTACCCATATCCACGCTCCGTTTGAACGAGATCTCGAGCGTTGCTGGCGAGCCCTGAACCACTTCCGTTGATCCTCCGCCGATATCGATCACGGTTACCATGCTGTCACCCGCGACCGCGTCCCAATTCGAATCAAATCCTTGCATTCCGCAGACCGCTCCGTCAAATGTTGCCTGCGCTTCCTCATCTCCCGAAAGTATTGTCAGATCTGTCGAAGTTTCCTCGTGGACGACACTTCGAATCCTGTCCGCATCCGCCGCATCTCTGGACGCACTCGTTCCAGTTACAATGATGTCCCGGACCCCGTGAGAACGAATAGATGACATAAGAGAAGAAAGCACACCTCTCAGTCTCTCCAGTGCAGCGTCGCCCACGCTACCACTGGCATCCATCCCCTCTCCCAGCCGTACAAATCCGGCTGCATCGAAGACTACCTGTAATCCCTGCGTTTTCCACTCGGAAATCAACAGGAGAACGGTATTCGTTCCAATATCGATAGTTGCAAGGCGTCCTTCACTCATTCGCTTCTACCCAAACGCTCCACCACTCCCCTTCGCTACCCTCTCGGCGCACAGTCAATCCCAAGGCATTGATCTGCGCCAGCATCATCTCTCTATCCGCAAGAAGAAGTCCGGCCAGCCCCAGGCGGCCACCCAGCGCCAACTTTGACGCCAGGGCAGGAAGCATTGCTCGCAGTGCTTCCCGATTGATATTGGCGAAGATGAGATCATATTCCTCCGTTTGAACGGACGTTTCGTCGCCCACCCAAACCCTGAATCGGTCCTGTAAACCGTTAACAAGAGCGTTTTCAGTCGCATTGTCGTAGCAAATAGGATCTGTATCAAACGCCTCCGCAACAGATGCTCCAGCCTTCAACGCCGCGAATGACAGCACCCCGGTGCCAGTACCCGCATCGAGAACCCGATCCCCCTCCTGGATCAGCTCAT
>CALBJU010000287.1 GCA_937893205.1 uncultured Bacteroidota bacterium | reverse complement strand
AGATGCCATGAGTTGTTATTGCCTTGTGATTCCTGGGTGGACGATACGTATTGCCGGAGAATCGGGTAGGCAACGACTTGAAAAGGGCGTACTTCGATCTTGGCGGTTGCAATAACCCGCTCCGAGGATTGAAATGCAAGCCGGAAAGCGACTGTATTCGATCTTACTCGTATCGAAGGGAATGAATCGGGTTCGTCGTAGCTACGCGGATCGATTGCCAACTCACTGTTGCAACCGAGATCACTATTGCGGCGACGAATGCGACCGCGTAGGTCATCCACGACTGATCTGTGGCGTAGGAAAACCCCGAAAGCCATTCATTCATCGCGAACCAGGCGAGCGGCGCCGCCAGAATGAACGCAGGAATGACCAGCCTTACCAGATCTCTGGTCAGCAAGTACGTGACCCCCCTATCGTCGCGCCAAGTGCCTTTCGAATGCCCACCTCTTTAGTGCGCTTTTCTGCGGCATACGACGCGAGCCCAAACAGACCCAGACACGCGATGAAAATCGTCAGTGCCGCGAAATACAGGAGTAGTTTTCGAAGGACGCGTTCTGTGCTGTATAACACCCCAAATCGGTCGTCCAGAAATCTAAGATCGAACACGTAGCCCGGGACGACGACGTTCCAGATCTCCTCCATCTGGGCGATGACCGTCGGAGCTGCCGCAGGAGTTATCCGAACGAAGGCATAAAAGGCAAAGAAATTGTAGACCATGGCGACCGGCCCAATCTTCTGATGGGCGCTGGCCGAATTGAAGTCCTTCACCACACCGATGATTTCTCGCCGATTATTTTGGCCTCCGGGGAAGATTACATCCTGGCCAATGGCTTCCTCCGCGCTTGCATATCCGAATGTCCGTACCGCTTCTTCGTTAAGGACGATCCCCGTCAAGGTGTCTGACGGAAAATCTCTCGAAAAGGCTCTTCCCGCGGCCATTTCCATCCCCAAAGTCCGCTCGTAGTCATAGCGGACGACGAAGAGTGTCACCGGCCAACTCTCCTCTTCACTGGCATGGGATGGCCTAAGGCGAGCCGGATTGGAAAAGCCAGCGGGAGACGATATGCCCGCAGACACTGATTCCACTCCGCTCAGGTTCAGAAATGCTTCCCGCAGCGCAGGGTAGCGCGAAGAAGGCGTCGGGTCGGTCAATTCGATCGTCACTACCTGCTCTTTGTCAAACCCCAGATCCATCTCGCTGATGTAAACCATCTGCAGGTAGACCGTCGCCGTGGCGATGATCAAGGCGATCGAAATGGCAAACTGAAACACGACTAATCCGTCCCGCAGCGAAACACGTCCCCCTCCTCGGGCGACATGAGTCCATTTCAGCACGGTCGCGGGCAAAAAGGACGACAAGAAAAATGCTGGGTACGAGCCCGATACGAGGCCAACCACGATGGCGGTGAGCAGCATCGTAATCATGAGAGTGGGGTCGAACAGACTGAACACCGAATAGGCTTTTCCGGTGAGGGTGTTGAAGGCGCCGAGCGATAGCGAGGCGAGTCCGATGGATAAAACCAGGGCAATGAACGACGTCATCAGCGCTTCACCCAGGAATTGAGTGATGAGCTGATTTTTCCCTGCTCCCATCACTTTCCGAATGCCGACTTCCCGGCTCCGTTTGGCGGAGCGGGCTGTAGACAGATTCATGAAATTGATACAGGCGATCAACAAGATGAAGAGGGCGATGGCACTGAATATCCAGACCGTGGTCATCGAGCCATTCGGGACGATTTCATCTCCCAGATTCGAAGTGAGGTGGATGTCCGTGATCGGAATGAGGCTCGTGATGATCTCGACCCCAGCCTGTGGAGCGATGGACGCGGCAAATTCGGAGATGGCTGCCGACACAGATTCAGGAGATGCGCCCGGAGTGAGTTTCAGATAGGTGTACACGAACGGGAACGGTACTTCGGGTACATTTCGCAGATACAACTGAGTCGGATCGCGCATAGATTCGAAGGATGCGAGGAAGTCATACCGCATGTGGGATGACGGCAACATGTCCTCCATCACGCCCGATACAGTGAATTCGTACTGATTATCCAGCTTCAACGTTTGGCCCATCGGATCGGCGTCGTCGAAATATTTCTTGGCCATCGACTCGCTCAAGACGACAGTCCAGGGTGCCTCAAGAGCGGTAGAGGCATGCCCCAGAGTCAGAGCAATGCCAAACATGTCGAAAATCTGAGCGTCCGCGAACGTCCACCAGTTTTCTGAAAAGTTGTCATTCTCGAACCCCACCATCCATTTTTGACGCGGTGGTTTGAACCTGACAGCGCTTACGATTTCAGCCTGCTGATCCACGATTCCCGGTATCCAGTTGGGCGGAGTTTGGGCAAGGATCTGCGTTCCCTGGTTGGTCTGTCCGGTCAGCTGAATGCGGTAGATATTCTCCGCATCGCTGTAATGCTCATCGTAACTCAGTTCATCGGTAACGAAGAGTGCAATCAACAGGAAGCAGGCAAACCCGAGGGCGAGGCCCGCGATATTCAGGAATGCGAATACCTTTTGTGTACGCAAATGGCGCAGGCCAACCAGCAGATAATTGCCTAGCATGGAGCGGAAAGGGAAGGATGATGATGCAGAGTAACAGCAGGTATTCGCAGATCAGTACACAGAGTTACGGACGAGGCATCACATTTTGAAGAATTCGCCGTGCCCCACTGTTGATCGGCCGAAATCGTTTCCAACTGCCTCAAAGGCCTGGCTATCCAATATTTTGAAATGCGAGGGAGAGGGCGCGTGTCTTCGAAAGTCGGAATTCCCTGAAATGAGTGTGGGGCGCTGACTCTGTCAGCGCCCCACACATGCACGATTATTTCTGATTCTTTCTTTTTTGCGTCTGCAGATCAGAACGGCAGATCGTCGTCTGGTTGAAACGT
>CALBJU010000286.1 GCA_937893205.1 uncultured Bacteroidota bacterium | reverse complement strand
GACTAGCGGAACACAGCACACTCTACTTGAACAAGCAACTTTTGTCCAGGTGGGGGGATGGTCAGTTCAACGAGGAGAGCATCGCTGAACGGGGTCGGGAGTTGTCCGCAATTGCTTGTAGAGTTTGGACTGGACCAAGACGGAATTGATCGAACTTGATGATTTCTAGCACAAAATAGGTTTCGCTGCGCGTCGCCGGCCCCTCCAGATGCCAGGGATGAGCTCGACCGCATGCTCGAACAGACCTCGGAATACAGAGCTGATCGAGGACTAGTCGCACTACTAATACAGTTGAGTCTTGTGACCGCACATGCCAGTTAAAATACTCAACATTCTAACGCATTGTAATCGTCAAAATCGGTGGATGCAAGGGCCGTCACCTGCCAATATCGGAATTATCAAATCGTCTCCGGAATTACCACAATTCAATGACCAATGCTGCAGCTCATGTCATCACCACAACACATGGGTGATTTGACCTTCCCGTGGCCCTCGGGGCACTTGGACACGTGCACAGTCGCTCCAGATCCGGTTGTGATGGTGTCGTGCAGCAATTCTTTGCCGCAATGCCCGCACGTCATCGAGCCTACGCTCATTCCACACTTTTCACACGTGTAAACTGCCATTTCTTGGTTCTCCTGAACTTTGATTGATGTTTAGCCGCATCATTTCGACGAAGCCACATCGAGAAGGTACGCCTTCCGCTGCTGAAACAAGTGGCCGCCGTGTCGTCAGCCATCTTCGGAATCTTCAAGATCGTCTACCGCCCCACGCCCCCGGAGGCAGATGGAGGTGGGGCCGGCCGTTTCTTCGCGCGCTGCTTTACACCAATCCGCGCGGCAAGAATGAGAACGAGTACACCCCCGTAGATGAGTGGAAGGGTAAGTTCCAACTTGACGAGCCAGAGAAAGTGAAACACGCCCAGGATGGCGACGCCGTAGATCAACCTGTGAAGCCGATTCCACCTCTTGCCGCCGAGGCGGCGTATCCAGCCGGTGGTGCTCGTGAGAGCCATCGGAATGAGTAAGACCCAGGCCGTGAAGCCAACCAGTACCCAGTTATGTTCAATGATATCCTCTATGATCGAGTCAAAATCTAGACGATGATCAAATACGAAATAGCTGAAGACATGGAGAGTGGCATAGAAAAAAGAGAACAAGCCCGTTAGTCGACGAAATCGGATCAAAGGATTGTATCCGGTGAATCGTCGCAAAGGGGTGACAGAAAGCGTCACGAAAAGAAGAATGAGAGCGGTCCTGCCGGTCCAATGCTGAATAAGTTCGACAGGATCGTCAACGAAGGGACCTCCGATATACGCTCCACCCAGCAGAATTCTATCAATCAGAATCAGCAGAGGCGCGAACGCCGCAATCCAGACGACGATCTTGATACGTGGAATCAGTCCGAAACGCCCGCTGGCCATCAATAGTATTTGCGGAGGTTCATACCGGCATAAAGCGACTCGACTTCCTCTGTGTACCCATTGAACATCAGCGTGTCGCGGCGGAAAAACTCGCCCAGACGCCGTTCGGTGGCTTGCGTCCACCGCGGGTGATCCACTTCCGGATTGACGTTAGCGTAAAAACCGTATTCACGGGGTATAGCCTCGTTCCAGGTGGTCATGGGCTGCCGCTTGGAGAAATTGATTCGGACGATCGACTTCCCACCTTTGAATCCGTACTTCCACGGAATAATCAGGCGGATCGGTGCCCCGTTCTGTGGTGGCAGCTTTTTACCGTACACCCCCGTCACCATCAGAGTCAGCGGGTTCATGGCTTCGTCGAGTCGCAAACCTTCCACATAGGGCCAGGGCAATACGGGGCTCATTTGACCCGGCATACGACGGACATCATATAACGTCGTAAAGGAAACGTATTTAGCTTCTGACGTCGGTTTCAAACGCTTGATGAGATCGCCGAGAGGAAATCCATTCCACGGTACGACCATACTCCACCCTTCGACGCAGCGGTGCCTATAAATTCGTTCTTCGACGGTGAATCCAGCGATCATCTCCTCGAGATCCCAGGTTCGCTCTTCCTCCACATCACCAGTGACTTTGACCGACCACTCATCCGTAGTGAACTTCGTCGCGTTTTTGGCCGGATCGGCCTTTCCCGTACCGAATTCGTAGAAATTGTTGTACCCGGTCACCGTTTCCCACGGTGTGAGGTCGTCATCCTCGGATGCTGCTTTAACGGGTCCAGCCATTAAAGCTCCTCCAACGGCTGCAGCCGACGCTTTCGCCATAAAAGACCGGCGATTCATGAACAGCTTCTCGTCCGTGATTTCAGACGGCTGTATGTCGGAAGCTCTCTTGATCAGCATGGCGATATCGGGTATACATTCTTGAGGGATGCATAACCACAGCGGCCATGAACTGGTTTCCGAGGCTCAGGTAGCGAGTCGATCCGCACCAAACAGGCGATAATCCACGGAAAGCTTCCCGGCGCCAAAAATCAGCATCAGAGAGAGCAGAAACAGGACCATCAGTGACAATTCCAGCGACTGATTAGAAGACGCCAGTCCCCACTCCAATGCAACAAAGAACGATGCATTGGCCATTATTGGAAGTTGGATGAGCGCCGCGATCCGGGTCATGAACCCGAGGGCCAGCAGCAAGCCACCAATCAGATGGGTGTAAGCGACCAGACTACTAACCTGGGAGAGATCCCGGCCGGGCGCCAGTTCTGCTATCGTCTCCGGATTGAGGAGGAATACGACGCCGCGCACCGCGAGGGCCAGGCCAAGAAATATTCTGACCACATCCCACCCCCACGAGTTGTGGGAGACCTGCCAACGAATAAGCTGCTGATACTTATTAAGCCTTTGGGTGGACTCACTCATACAACTACTTCCTCATCAAAATCAGGCAGCTCCGTCCACAGCGGATCTCCTTTTGGTTTAAAGTTTTGGGTAGCAACAAAATTCCAGCCGTCGTGGAAATTCAACTTGAACTTTCCTCCTCCAAATCGACCGACCAGATAAGATTCCGGATTTTCGAGTAGATCGAATCGATCAGACGCCGCCGCCTTGTCAAGACATTTGAAACGAACAGATCCTCTCCACGGCTCCTGCACGAGAATCGTGATGAGCGACTTACTCAGCGCCTCAATGAATGCAGCCTGTAGCTCTTCTTCTGACGGAGAAGGAGACGCTTTCGTGACAAGGCGCTTGGTAATGTATTTTTCGTAAAGCAGCCAAACCCAGTCCATCCTATTCCTCCCGGAGTGCCCAGCTGAAAAAGAAAAAGAAAAAGCCCACGATGGCAAAAAGCAGCGCCGAAGTGACCGCGATTTCCGTAGGCGATATGTCAAACGGGAGCGCCTGCAATGCGAGAATAAGTATCACACAGCTTCCGCTCACAGCGACGACATACTTCCCGATGAGCGTCACTTTCGAGGCAATCCCGCTGGTGTCATGATCGAGAGTCTGCTCGTGTTTTCGAATCTGCTCTTGCAGATCCTCCAGTTCATCCTCTCGAAGTTGATCCGCCTGCTCAACCTGTCTTTTCAGTTCGACGGTGAGCACTTTCAGACGTTCTCTTCGCTCGTCTTCAGCCGACTTTCCACGCACAAACAGGAGGTAGTCCAAGGAAAACCTACCCGAACCCATTCGGAAGAAGATTCCCAACAACAAAAGCACCATCACCGACAGCTCAAACGACTGATCCGGCATGAACGGGCCACCTTGTACAAAAGATACCACCACTGCTCCGACAAGAACTGGTATCTGAATGAGCGCGGCGAACTGACTCAACAGTCCCAAAGCAAGAAGCAAGCCTCCAATCAGGTGGGCGGGAATAACCACATACAGTACGAGGGTCGGCAAAAACTGGTCTATCCCCGCGGCTTCTGCGAGCTGCAAAATTCTGGACGAGTCTCCAATAAAAAGCACACCCCGAATGAATAGAGCTACACCCAAAAACATCCGGACGAATTCGAGAGCGAAGTCTTCGTGCGACCGGGATGGGTCAAGAATTCTTGATTGCGCGCTCATAAGCGGTTCTGGGGGTTATTCAGCCTGATACAGGTGATTATCGTACTCGGCCAATGTAAGTGGCCCTTTCTGAAAAGAGCAAATTCACGACAAGATGACATTC
>CALBJU010000285.1 GCA_937893205.1 uncultured Bacteroidota bacterium | reverse complement strand
ATCCAATTTATCGTAGTCCAGATCCGGCGATCGATTTCCACTTCCGTGGCCGTCCACGATAAAGACTTCGGTTGCACCCCCGTCAAACAAGCCCGCTGCGACGGCATTCACGTCGGCTACCAGAAAGTCTCTGCCCGATTCCAGATACTCGGGCTCGCTGAAACGAAACGAGTTTGGATCGTCCTGTCCGGACAGACCCTCCATGTCGTGGTACAGGAGAACGCTGAAACCATCATCGAGATTGATCTGTGCGTCGACCACATACCAGGGTGGACCGGATGGAGGCTCGGCTGAATCCGGCGAGCAGGCCTGTATTCCAAGAATGAGCGAGAGGGACAGAAGTGGCCCAATTTTACTCGTAATCGTGCTCAAAATATTCTATGCCCCGACCGGGATTTTCTGAGGATGATCCTTTACTTCGGATCCTCTCGGCCAGACGCTCGGCAAATACTTCCGCCGGATCGTAACCGTAGTGTCTCAAAAGGTGATTCATTGCGATGACTTCGCACAGTACCGTCACATTTTTACCTGGGGTGATCGGCAGTTTGACCAGGGGAAGCTGAGCTCCCAAAATATCATACGTTTCTTCAACCATCCCCAGCCGCGTGTATTCCTCGTCCGGATCCCACGGATGCAAGTTCACGACGACCTCGATTCTTTTCTGGAATCTGATTGCTCGGATCCCGAACATTGCCCGAACATCGACCAGGCCCAATCCCCTGATTTCCATAAAATGCTGAACCAGATCCGTCCCAGAACCCATCAGCACCTGACCTTCTTTGCGCGTCGCCATGACCACGTCGTCAGCAACGAGGCGATGACCACGCTCAACGAGATCCAGAGAAACTTCGCTTTTACCGATCCCGGCGGGACCGACAATAAGCAGGCCGATACCGTAGACGTCTACAAGAGAGCCATGCAATGACTGCTGTGGCGCAAACTGATCCTCCAGGAAGTCCCGCAGAATGTACATGAACTTGGTGCTCGGCGTCGGCGTCACATAAACCGGCACTCCCGCGTTCGTCGCCAGCTTAAGCAACCTCGCGGCCAATTCGTTGCCCTCGGTGAGTACGATGCATGGCAGCGGAAATTTGAGAAGATTATTGAACGCCTCAGCGCTCTTCTCGTCATCAAGATTAGCCAGAAAGCGGCACTCTGTGTTGCCTAGCACCTGAACCCGCTGGTGCGTGAACAGATCGAGATAACCAGCCAGAGCCATGCCGG
>CALBJU010000284.1 GCA_937893205.1 uncultured Bacteroidota bacterium | reverse complement strand
ATGCCCCATGTTCGCCATGAAGGTGCTCGGAAATGAGTGAAACAGCTCATCCTTCTTTCCAGCGTCGGTCAAACTGATCGAATGACATCCGAGTTCAGCCAGACTGGCGTCGTGCTCCACAGTGCCCCCAAGTGCTCGCGCGATCAGTTGGTGTCCCCAACAACTCCCAAAGGTCGGCATTTTTCGGCGATAAGCGTCTCGGACCAAATCTAGAGCAAAAGGCATCCAAGGGTAGTCTTCGGCAACAGAGAACTCTCCTGCACCGCCTATAAAAAAGGCATCGTATCCGTCGAGCGTGCCTTCAACCGGCCTTTTCTCACTCCGCGCGAGATTTAAAGAGATGAGCTGGTGGGGCTCTATACGACATCGTTCCAGGAAACAATTTTGCTCCTGTAACTCGATATCCGGCGTACTTCTGGCTTGAAGCAGCAAAACTCGTATGTCACTCAGGTTCGATTCCATGTAATAGCATTAATGACGCACGATCAACTACTTAATTCGCGATGAGGTCCTGGAATTTGTCGGTCAACATGAGATAGAGAAGATGCAGGGGGAGGCCCATCACGTTGTAAAAGTCTCCCTCGATACGCTGGACGAAAAATGCGCCTTCATCCTGAATGCCATATGATCCGGCCTTGTCGAGTGGAGAGCCGGATGCAACATAGCGGTCAATTTGATCCGTGGAGATGGCGCCCATGGTGACGATTGTGCTTTCGGTACGTGTCTCGACTCTCTCCGAGGCAAGATGCTGAAGAGATATTCCCGTGATTACTTGATGGGACCGACCGCTCAGCGTTGAAAGCATTCTCCGAGCGTCTTGCTCATCCGCGGGCTTGCCAAGAATCTTGTCGTCGAGAATGACGATGGTGTCCGCTCCGAGCACGAGAGCCGACGGGGACGTCGATGCGATGTGCGAGGCTTTTTCGGACGCGAGCCGAGCCGCCATCTTTTGCGGAGATTCACCCGTAATGTTAGTCTCCTCGCGATCTGAAGGAAGAATCTGGAACGTAAAGCCGGTTGACGTCAGAAGGTGACTTCTTCGGGGCGACCGCGAAGCGAGGATAAAAGGGACGTTAAGTTTCATGCAGTACTACCTGATCAGATCCGGATAAGGTCTTGGTCCTGACCAGAAAGGGTAGAAAAATGAATAAGAAAAAGGAGATGATGGGCCAATCGCCGAACCGATAATAAAGAGTAGAGCTTTGGGAAAGCGAGAGGGTTTCGGTGAGAAGCTCGCTGGTGCCCGCGCGGCCTTTTGCCGTGATGTTGCTCGAAACGACATTGCTCGAAATGACATTACCCCGAGAATCAATAAATCCCGAAATACCATCGACAGAGGACTGGACGACAGGCAGGCCAATGGCGGCCGCGAGGAGTCGTGAGAAGGCGAAATGCTGACGTCTAGGTGAATCGGAAGACCACCATCCATCCTGAGTGTGAATCAGTAGTAATTCAGCTCCCGCCCTGCGATAGGTGAGCGCGTCCCTGAAAAATAGACTCTCAAAACAGATCAGGATTCCGGCGGCTCTTCCAGCGATGTGAACCAGAGGCATTTCAGCTCCTTGCCGGTAGGAGGATACACCTCCCGAATTGACACTGAACCGCTCGAAAAACGGAATCCAGTTAGAAAAGGGCACCGTTTCTACAAATGGAACCATGCGACGCTTTTTATACACCGCATTCGATGTATCCGACGAGACGACCACATTAAAATATTCATCACCCTCCTGCAGGATTCCTCCCGAAAAAACTGGCGCACCGAGCGAATCAGCCATTGCAGAGAGATGGGCCCTCAAAGTCTCCTCAGAGCCAATCGGAAGCGCTGTTTCCGGCAAAAGCACTCCATCGAGAATGAGGTTTTCATCCAGCGTGATGTCCAGCAAGCTTCCAGCTTTAGAACCATCTGTGACATCAGACCAGTCAGAAGGCGTCCAATTTGGCTGCACGATACCAATAGCAAGGCTGTCGGGTGAAGTGGGTATGTGCTCACGGGAAGCCAGAAACGGATAGGCGACACTGATCGACAGGATTGCTATGGCTACCCAGGGATGTTTTTTCTTAAGAATCAGCGCAATACAAGCGTTCGAAGAGAGGACGAGAAACGAAAGGGCATTCACCCCTCCGATCTTTACCCACTCCAGCGCCCAGGCTGAATCGGCGGCTGAGAGTCCCGCATTCATCCAAGGCATCGCAATCGGTCCCTTCGAAAGCAGAAGATCGAACAAGAACCAGGCGCCTGCCGCCAGAATGATTCGTTGTACGGGACTCGACGTGGGGGCTCTACTAGCAAAGAGGGCGATAAACAGGCTGACGAGACAAGCGAGTGAAAACAGGACCAGAACGGACGTGATAGCAGTCGTAGGGACGGGATGCAACGCAATCCAGAAGAAGGCTGTGAACCACGCTCCAGTGAAGAAGGAAATGGATTTAATGAACAGTTCTCGCCGGTCGCCAACCAGAAGGCGCGAGAAAAACAACCCGGGCATAACGAGGGCAAGTATCCAGAAACCCACGGGCGCCCATGCCAATCCGTAACCAATTCCAGATGCGAGGCAAAAAACTATCTCTTTTGGTAGGCTACGCATTAACTTCCGGCGATCGGGAGACGAACATTGGGTGCAATATGATCACGCTGACGGTCTGCAATCATAAGGGTGGGACAGGAAAAACCACTACCTCGATAAATTTGTCCGCAGCGCTCGCTTTGAGCGGAGAGAAAGTACTCGTCATTGACCTGGATCCACAGGGTTTTCTGACTCGAATGATGGGTTTTCCCGAACCC
>CALBJU010000283.1 GCA_937893205.1 uncultured Bacteroidota bacterium | reverse complement strand
AATGTCCGGTCGAGATCGGTGTAGAACAGGCTTAGACCTTCGGTCGGTTTCTTGACCTCTTCCAGCGGCGTGGTACGCGCCAGAAGCAGGATCTTGTCGGCGACCTGGGCGGTCGAAATCCAGACCTTCTGCCCGTGCACGACATAGCGGTCACCCTGACGCACGGCGCGGGTCTTCAGCTTGGTCGTGTCCAGGCCGGTGGTCGGTTCGGTCACGCCGAAACAGGCACGTTGCGCGCCGGCCACCAGCGGCGGAAGGTGCTTTTTCTTCTGGTCGTCGGTGCCGAATTTGACAACGGGATTGAGGCTGAAGATGTGAGTGTCCCCATCGGGCGTTTCGGGGAGGATGCCAGCGAGGTCCGGTTCGAAAGCGCCGTCCGAGATGGAGCTGGGGCGGAGGAGGCGGTTGTAGCTGAGGCTGAAGTAGGTCTGGCTCTGTTGGAAGCGGGAGCGGTGCGGATCGAAGCGGTCGTGCTCCTCCGTGACACCGAAGAGTTGCGCGATGCCGCCCCGGACGGGCTCGGGGGGCGGCAGGAGCTCCACACCGAACATCTGTGCCTGAAACTCTCCCCGCTCAAGCAGGATGGCTTCGGAGGCGTGAACCTCTATTCCAACCTCACAATAATCGGAGAGGAATGCGCACCCAAAAATATGATCGATGTGGGCGTGGGTCAGCAAGATTCTGACGACCTGGGCATCCAACTCCTTCAGATAATTTGTGATGACTTCAAATTCTGTGGGGCTCTGGCACGACGGGTCGATAATAACGGTCTGGCCCGCGCTGCTTACCACATAGCAGTTGGTCTCAAACGGATTGAATGTGAACGATTTGACGGTCATGAGAGTGGGCCCTGTCGAAACATAAACAGAGGAAGTGTATATCGCAGTTGGCTTGAACGTGAAGCGCTTTTCAGAGATCTGACTGCCACGCTGATAGGATGAAACAGTTTCACCGAATGATTCTTCGGATGCTGCCGGCGCCATTTGTGGCCTGGCTGATCGTGCTGATCTATCTCCTGGTGATGCAGTTTCTGATCAAATTCCTGCCGCAACTCGTCGGCAAGGGATTGCCGGTACCGGTAATATTTGAACTGATCGCCTATAATCTGGGCTACATGCTTGTTCTCGCGGTTCCGATGGCCGCCCTGATCGCGACGCTGATGGCATTTGGGCGTCTGGCCGAATCGAACGCATACGTCGTCATCAAAGGATCAGGAGTCTCTTTTCCACAGTTGGTGTGGCCCGTCTACCTGGTGGGCATTCTGCTGACGGCTGGAATGTGGTACTTCAACACCGAGATACACCCGGAATCCAATTTCCGGGCGAGTAATCTCTGGCGCGACATTCGAACCGCCAAACCAGGATTTGACCTACAAGCCGGCGTGTTCTACGATGGGATTCAGGACTACAAGATCCTGGTTGACGAGATTTCTCCCGAGAACCCGAATGTACTCTTTGATGTGACCATCTTCGACTACACCCACGGTGCCCGCTTCCGCACCGATATTCACGCCGTCCGCGGCGAGTTGGAGACCATTCGTGAGGGCCGTTATCTGAATATGATCTTGTATGATGGAGAGGTGCATCGACGACGCCCTCCAGGCAGTGGGAGTGCGGACCGCTATGAGGTTTTAGCCTTCGACCGACATGTCATTCGCATATCGCTGGAGGATCTGCTCTTCACTCGGTCTGATCCTCGCCAGGGGCGTCGCCACGATCGAACGATGGATACCACAGAAATGAAAGCCCTTGTGGACTCGTTCGAAGTGCAGGTCAAACGAGACGAGGAACGGCTGCGATCCATTCTTCTTACTGTGGGTACAGGGACGGTAAGTAGAGATGAGGTCGGAGGGCTGATCCGGGACGTGACCCGTCTGGGCCCCACGCCCGCGATTAATACCCAACTACCGTCTGAATTACGAGATACCGCTACGCGAACGACCCGATCCGTTCGCAGGCGCATTGTGACCGCATCGCAATCCATAACGTTCGCCCGGAGAAAGGCAGATCAGTATCGGGTTGAGATCCACAAAAAATATTCAATTGCTCTGGCTTGCCTCATCTTCATGATGATCGGGGCGCCGCTGGGTTTGTATATCCGAAAGGGCGGCCTGGGTACGGCTGCCACACTGGCCGCCACCATTTTCCTTTTCCATTGGATTTCCCTGGCGAACGGTGAAAAACTGGCTGATCGAGGCTTTCTGGAGCCATGGCTGGGAATGTGGCTGGCCGATATCGTCACGGGGGTCATCGCAATCTGGCTGACCTTTTATGTGTGGCGTGACCTTCGTGCGATTCCAGAATTTTCGTTCAGTTTTGGCCGATCCTCTGAAGCTAAGTCCCTCGAGAGCCAATGACCATCGACCATCCGGGTACGCTCTATCTGGTCCCCACACCAATCGGGAATCTTGGCGATATGAGCCATCGAGCTATCGAAACGCTCAAAGCGGTCTCTCTTATTGCGTGTGAGGACACCAGAACCTCGGCAATTCTTCTGAACCATTTCGGAATCGACACTCCGCGAACCAGTTTTCATTCCCACAACGAACACGGAAAAGCTAGGCGTATCATCAATAAGATGAAGGGTGGTGACGACGTCGCCCTTATTTCTGATGCCGGCAGTCCCGGTATCTCAGATCCAGGATATCTGCTGGTCCGTGCCGCTCTGGATGCGGATCTGGATGTGTGCTCTCTCCCGGGACCGTCTGCGGTTATTCCTGCCCTCGCAGCGAGCGGTTTTCCATCGGATCGATTTGTTTTTGAAGGCTTTCTTCCGACAAAAAAGGGCCGTCAAACCCGCATCAAGGCTCTTATCGAAGAAGATCGGACAGTCATCCTGTACGAGTCACCCCACCGCCTGGAAAAATTATTGAAGCAGTTGGCTGAGTTTGCGGGCGACGACCGCCAGGCGGTCGTCGCCCGCGAGATCTCCAAAAAATTCGAGGAGTTCATCCGGGGCACGCTGGCGGAATTGATTGCGTGGTGCCAGACCCAGACAAAGGTTCGAGGGGAGTGTGTTGTGCTCCTCAGTTCGATCAAAACGACCGAGCGCATGGCGGCTTCGAACTCACCGACCTCGCCCTCCTGAATCAAACCAACACCGCCCGCGTTTCAGCCGAAAATCGGCGATATCGCCCAAGTTTACTCTCCTATATATGCACTGGAAACGAACCGAAAAGGTTGTAGCTGCCCTCATATTTGGCTACGCGCTGGTGATCTATTTACTGACGGTCGCTCCAGCCACCTCTTTCTGGGATTCCGGAGAGTTCATCGCGATCGCCAACCGTCTACAGGTATCCCATCCACCGGGAGCCCCATTCTACATGCTGGTGGGCAGGGTTTTTTCGATGTTCGTCCCGACCGCCTACATCGCCCTCTCGATCAATCTCATCTCCGT
>CALBJU010000282.1 GCA_937893205.1 uncultured Bacteroidota bacterium | reverse complement strand
GCATCCATTCGTCACCCTATTCACGTTTTAGAAGCCGCTCTGGTTGGTGCTGATGTGGCCACGATTCCATTCAGTGTGATTGCTCAGCTGATCAAACATCCCCTGACCGACAGCGGGCTTGAGAAATTTCTCTCTGACTGGAAGGCCTACGAAGCCGCCGGCAGTTCCAATGGAGTTGGAGCATAATCATCGCTGTCCGAAAATAAGATGATCTTTGCATCTCTGGGGGCTTCCGAAGAAATCGGTGCAAGCTGCCATTTTATACTCGTCGATGGAACGGGCATTCTTCTCGACGCGGGCTCAGATCCGGAGCAAGAGGGACTCAGCAGCCTGCCTGATCTAGCGCGGATTCACGCTCAGAGCAACTGGCACGTGGATCATGCGATCGTAACTCACGCTCATCACGATCACCTTGGCTCCCTCCCGATTGTCGTAAAGCAGTTTCCTCACGTAAACGTTCATATGTCGGGCGCGACCCGTCAACTTGCGGATATACTGCTTCCAGCTTCGGCTCGTCTTCAGCGAAGAAAAATGCAGGAGGGCTCTTCGAGTTCGGAGCCTCTCTTCGACGAAGAAGATGTCAACTCAAGCTCTTACCTGTACCTGAGCCATGATCTGGAGACGGAGTTTGATCTGAGTGGTCACGGTGGAGGGTTCGAGATCTCCGGAGAGTTCTATGACGCCGGCCACGTTTTGGGTTCTCTCGGAGTGATGATTCGATGCGTGGATGGGGGTAAGCAACGGAGCATTTTCTACACCGGTGATACGGGGCTGAATTCTCAGACCATCATCCCGGGTGCTCGATACCCCGATGAAAAGGTCGATGTATTGTTACTCGAATCAACCCTTGGTGCTGACCCGGAGGCTGAAAATGTATCGAGACGATCTGAAGAAAAACGTCTGGGTGAATCGTTGGCTCGTGTCCTGGGTCGAGGTGGCACGGTCTTGATACCCGTATTTGCGCTGGGAAGGGGACAAGAGATGATCGCTCTCATAGATCGATACAAATCGAGAGGTATTATCCATGAAGATGTCCCGGTGTACACCGCTGGGCTGATGCGCGCACTCTCGGAGGTGTATGACAAGACTCGATTTACCACACCTCGTTTGAACGAGGAATTCGAGGTGTATGGAGTGCCTCAAAAACGTCTTCCCCGGTCACAATCAGGGTTGAATGATGCGATGCAACAACCCGGGATTCTACTGGTCGGAAGCGGAATGATGTTCGAGCGCACCATCTCCAATAAAATCGCACAAGCGTTGATTGGGAATGAAAAAAACGGGGTGTTTCTGGTGGGATTTGCCCGGGAAGACTCTCCCGCCGCGAACCTCCTCCTGGCCCGAGAGAAAGGAAAGGGAAGCGAAGTGATCCTCAATCCGGCGAAGGGGACTCAGATCGTGAACTGCGACGTCGAACGATTTCGATTCAGTGGGCACAGTCACCGCAGAGAGCTGCTAAAATTAGTTGAGCAGATGAGGCCGGAAAAGGTCGTCCTCGTTCATGGTGAAACGAAGGCCAAGGAATGGATGGCAGACAATATCGGGTTCTTTTACCCCGAAGTGGAGGTTATTACGCCGAAGTTTGGCGAGGTGCTCGAGCTGTAGGGGGCCTCACCGATTAATATTGACGAATGGTAGGAGCTTGAATCGCTTCTTGTTTTTTGCGTAGTTCAACAGACCGATCTGGACCCCATTGAGTCGACGAGCCCAATTGAAAATGCCGATGGTGACCCCTCTCTGGTCACCCCGAATCCGATTGAAGGCGGCAATGGAGGCTCCACGTTGGACACCACCCTTTTCCACCACGAAATAAGCGGGCGCAATACTGAAGGCGTGGACGTCTTGTCCACCTGCGGCCAAGCCAGAGATCATGATTCCCCGGACCGTTGTGGCCCCGACTGCAAATCCCGCAATGTGTATTCCTTTCAGCGTTCCACCGGCACCCGTAGCGAATCCGCTGATCGAAGCGCCCGTAAAGTCCCCACCTGCCCCAATCGCAAATCCCGCAATGTGTATTCATCTCAGCGTTTCACCAGCACCCGTGGCAAATCCGCTGATCGAAGCGCCCGTAAAGTCTCCGCCTGCCCCGAGACCAGCCATGACGATGCCGGTCGCATCTTCACCAGCTCCAGCGCCCAGGCCCGCAAGGGTAATTCCCTTGAAATCTCCACCCGCACCAGCGCCCAGTCCGCCAATAGTTATTCCCGTCACGTTGCGACCGGCTCCCACGCCGAGACCACCTATTGCAATTCCTCTGATGTCCTTTCCAGCGCCTGCTCCCAGGCCGGCAATCATGATTCCATCGATGGAGTCATTCGCTCCGACTCCGAGCAGAGCTAGACCGAGGCCCGTAATATTTTCGCCACCTGTTGCCGGAAGCCCCAGCGCCATACCGGTGATATCGCCGCCCCTGTCATTGTAAGGCATCCAGATCGTGGCATTGATTCCTGTTACTCGACGAAGTGCGCGATCTCTGAAATTCAGTCGGATTCCCGTGATTTCACGAGAATCGCCGATGGAAAGACCGACGCCATTCACGGCCAGGTCGAGACTTCTTTGAG
>CALBJU010000281.1 GCA_937893205.1 uncultured Bacteroidota bacterium | reverse complement strand
TTGTGCCGACAATGAAGGCTGGGCTGACGGTCACCATCTTTTTTTTGCCCTTCTTCCCTTTGTTCGGATCTGGAATCCGGACACCGCTCAGCTGATCAATCCCGTACATTCGATCGAATTCTCTCTGCACGATCCAGGAACCTGCCATAGCGCCCAGGGCAACCATGAACCCAAAAGAATAGATGGGAAATGGAAGGCTGAATCCAAATAAATCCGGAAATATGTCGCTTAATCGAGGATACATGGCCTATTTGCTGTTCTCACACCACTGATTTGATGCAGGCGACAACCCTCGTCCCACACTTCCGTTCCGCCGGATAAGGTGTTCAGGATTGAGATGCACCAATGGTCTTCGACAGAAGCTCAATACTCACCTCTTCTTGGGACCCGTCCGACATATCCTTGAGCTGCACGACACCCGAAGTGATGTCCTCTTCGCCCGCGATGACAACGTATCGGGCGTTTTGTCTATTCGCCTCCCGCATCTGCGCCTTCATCGAACGTCCCTGCAGGTCATAACATATCGATAGTCCTGAGTCCCTCAGAGATTTAGCGGTACTAAAGATCCATCCGGGAGCAACATTGTCAACGCTCACGATGAATGCATCCGGGCAATCCGAATCAACATCGGCTTTTCCTGCGGCATTGAGGGCCATGATCAATCGCTCAATACCTGCCGCAAATCCGACTGCCGGCACGATCTTTTTCGAGCCCACCTCGCTGGACAGCATGTCGTATCGCCCACCCCCGGCCAAAGCGCTCTGAGCTCCGAGTACGGCGCTCTCAATTTCGAATGTAGTTCGGCTGTAATAGTCGAGACCGCGTACAAGGAATGGGTCCTCAACAAAAGAAACGCCCACCTCTGTCAGGTGCTCCTTCACTGAGTCGTAGTGCTGACGGCTTTCATCATCAATGAAGTCAAGCAGGATCGGCGCGCCTTTGAGCAATTCGCGCTCTCTTTCGTTCTTGGTGTCAAGAATGCGAAGCGGATTCGTATCAAGACGGTTCCGACTCACTTCCGAAAGTTGATCGGAAAGCGGAAGAAAGTAGTCCAGCAAAGCCTGTTTATACTTGGGACGGCTGTCTCTATCCCCAAGCGAATTGATGCGGACGGTGAACTCTCTCAGGCCCAATTCGAGGTAGACATCGAGTGCGCAAGTGATGGTCTCTGCATCAGAACGGGCGTCCTCCGAGCCGATTATCTCGAGGCCGAATTGATGAAATTGACGGTAGCGCCCCTTCTGGGGCCGCTCGGCCCTGAAACAGGGTCCTATGTAGAAGAGCCTCTGAGTGCCGCCCTGCTGCGCCAGATTGTGTTGAAGGAAGGCACGCATCACTGGCGCCGTCACCTCAGGCCGAAGTACGTAGTTGGTCGAGCCGCGCTCGAAGGCGAACATCTCTTTCGAAACGATATCGGTCGATTGACCAATCCCGCGCGCAATCAACTCGGTTGGCTCCAGAATGGGGGTCCGAATTTCCTCCGCCCCGTATCTGACCATAACACGGCGTACCGCTTCTTCCACGTGTCGCCAGACGCTTACGGGCGCTATCACGTCTGAGCCAGACGTATAGCCTCGTGGAAGAACATCGAACGTGCCAGGAATAGATTTGAACTGATTCATGCTTGGTCAATTCAGGGTGGCTTCGGCCTTATAAATACTGTCGAGAAGTCCTTCCGCGGTCGTAGCGGACAAAATCAGATCCCGATTCTCATCGCGGTTCATCATACGCGAAAAACGACTCAATATTCTGACGTGCTGCGATTTGGCGTCCTGTTTTCCTACCAATAGAAAAACAATCTGTACCGGGGCGTTATCAAGGGCGCCAAACTCAACGGGCTCTTTGGTTGTTATGAGAGCTGCGACTACACCCGTCACCGCAGAAGTTTTTGCGTGAGGCAGGGCCAGACCCTTGCCCACGCCGGTGGACATGGTTGACTCACGGCGGTGAACCGCATTTCTCACCTCGTCAACGTCCTCAACCGCCTCGGCATCGGCGATAAGATCAATAACGGCATCGATCAATGCCTTCTTGTTGTCGGCTTCAACGCCAACCGCTACACTATTGATGTCGAGTAATTCCCTGAGATCCATCTCTCTACTACGCTTCCGATCCGATTTTCGAATTCCGTTTCATTCCGGTAATTCAGCGCGCAATCTACCAAGAAAAGTCACTTGGTTGCACCCTTTTGAAAACAAATATGAAAGGAATTTCGCTATCGAGTGATGTCGAACGTTCTCAGCCGATCAATTACGTGGGACATGTCTTCGGGCAGATCGGACTCATAATCAACCTCTTCGCCAGTTCGAGGATGCTGAAAACCGAGTGATGCTGCGTGAAGCGCTTGCCTCGGGAGCCGCTCAAACAGGTTCCGATAAAACGTCCGGCGTTGTCCTTCATCCTTCCCGTAACGGATTCGGTCTCCTCCGTAGGTCACGTCTCCAAAAACTGGATGAGCCATGTGAGCTGCGTGCACCCGTATCTGATGGGTTCGACCTGTTTCCAGCTGAAATTCGATCAGGCAGGTGTAACCAAACTTTTCGATAACGCGAAAGTGGGTCACCGCCCTCTTGCCTTTGCCCGGCGCGACAACCGCCATTTTTCTTCGGTCACGGGTGTCCCGCGCAATCTCGGTGTCTATCGTTCCACTGTCTTCATCTGGAACACCCCACACGATCGCGAAATATTTTCTTCGCGTGGTGCGGGCCGCGAACTGCCTGGCGAGGGCGGTGTGGGTCTCGTCGTTCTTGGCAGTTACCAGCAATCCGCTTGTATCCTTGTCGAGCCGGTGAACGATTCCCGGCCGCAGAGCCACATCGCCCTCGAAACGAGGGCTGGCATTGATGGCAGATAAGTTGGTTTCAGGATCGAGGTCATCCTCTTCCATCGTAATGCTCTCACCGCCGACATGATAAAGCAGAGCGTGAACGAGGGTGCCGGTGCGATGCCCGTGAGCCGGATGGACTACCATTCCAGCGGCTTTGTTCACGACGATAATATCCGAGTCCTCGAAGCATATGTCGAGATCGATGGCCTCGGCCTCAATATTCACATGCGGCGCCTTCATCACCATGCAGATAATCACATCACCCGCATGGACCGGCGTCGACGGCTTTTTTACAACTCTAGCATTGACACTTACGTTACCTTCCTTTATTCCTTTCTGAATTTTAGCACGCGTTGCGTTCAGTATGAAGCCGGTCAGGTAGACATCCAGACGCTCGCCCTCCCTGTAACCGGGAGGAACGTCATATCGCAACTCTGTCGGCTGTTTTTCTGGTTCACTCATGACA
>CALBJU010000280.1 GCA_937893205.1 uncultured Bacteroidota bacterium | reverse complement strand
CATTGGATTTGGCGCCTGGGGTCGCGAAATCGCAGCGGTCATTTCGGAGATCGAGGAAATGGAATTGACCGCCATTTGCGATCACTTCCCGCTGATGTTGCGACGAGCAGAACGTTCGCATCCGGGCGCCAGGCGCGAGGAAGACTACCGAAGTCTCCTTCAAGATGAGTCCATCCAAGCCGTTTTCGTTGCGACCCCAACTCACCTGCACCGCGAAATCGTACTGGCGGCATTGGCTGCAGGTAAAAACGTCTATTGTGAGGCCCCTATCGCGCACACCATGGAAGACGCCCGCGCCATAGCGAAAGCCGCGCGCGAGGCGTCAGGACAGATTTTTCAGGCCGGCCTGCTCTACCGCACCGAGCCTCAGTATCGGAGCGTGTACGGATTCGTCCGAAGCGGCGCTCTGGGCCGCTTCGCCATGACTCGTTCTCAGTGGCACTACAAGGACTCCTGGCGCAGATCGTCTTCATCGGCCGCACGCGCCCGCGAACTGAATTGGCGCCTCGATGAAGAAGTATCACTCGGCCTCGTTGGCGAAGTCGGAATCCAGCAGATTGACACGACCGTCTGGATGCTGGGGGCGCTACCGACAGCGGTTTCCGGATTCGGCGGTGTGACTTTCTGGCGAGATGGCAGAACTGTTCCGGACACCGTACAATCCATCCTGGAATTTCCGCGGGGCGAACACATGATTTTCGACGCCACTCTTGTCAGCGGCTTCGACGCAGCCTACGATCTGCTCTTCGGAAGCGACTCGACGATCATCCTCAGAGACAACAAGGCCTGGATGTTCAAGGAAGTAGACGCGCCACAGCTCGGATGGGAAGTGTATGCTCGCAAAGATCGCTTCTATAAAGAAACGGGAATCGCATTGTTGGCCAACGCCACCAAGATCGAAGCGCTGGGCCAGGACCCAACGGCAGACGATCCAAACGCGAAATCGCCGCTATGGCATGCCCTGAAGGCATTCGCTGACAACCACAATTACGGCCCTTTTGAACCCGTTGTAAACGCTCAACTCGCATACGAAGCGACAGTCATCGCCATAAAAGCCAATGAAGCTGTAAAGACTAGCAGCAGAATCGAGTTCGACCCCGACTGGTTCAGCATCGACGCTTAGTCCAGGCCAAATACTCGTTTCGCGTTGGTTGTGGTCACCGAAATTACCTCGGCGAGCGGCAATCCCCGAACCTCGGCCAGTTTTTGAGCGACCAATTCGACGTAAGCAGGCTCATTCCTCTTGCCCCGAAACGGAGCCGGGGCGAGATAGGGAGAATCGGTTTCGAGGACGATACGATCCAGCGGAACGGTTGCCGTAGAGGCCGGAACGCCTCCGTTCTTGAAGGTCAACGTCCCGCCTATTCCCACATGAAAGCCGAGATCAAGCACCGCCGAAGAAACCTCTTCGGGTCCTCCGAAACAATGAAAAACTCCGCGGATCTTTGAAGCATCTGCGGCGGCTTCCTGTTCGTCCCGGACAATGGTTATCAGATCCCAGGAAGCCTCTCGATCGTGAAAAACCAAGGGTTTGTCCAACTCGGCGGCAAGACGAATGTGTCGACGAAGAAACTCTTGCTGCTTTTCGTCGAACGACCGGTCCCAGTAGTAGTCCAGACCGGTTTCTCCAATGGCAATGATTCGATCGTCTGCCGCCAATTTTTGAATCTGATCGAAGTCGGCATCCGTGGCGTCCTTGACTTCCGAAGGGTGTAACCCAGCCATGACGTGAAGGCCCGGGTACTTCTCAGCCAACTCAAGGGACCGGTAAACGGACGCAATATCGATGGCTGGTAAAATAATGTCCGAAACTCCCGCACCGTTCGCGCGCTCCAGAACCTGATCGAGATCAGATTCAAACTGTTCGAGGAAAATGTGGGCGTGCGTGTCGACTATCATGGAACTAAACTGACCTGTGTATCGCTGAATACGATGGTGTATACCAAACACTGATCTCTACGAGGAGAGACGAGACCCGCGTGTACGCAATTTATCTCCCCCGCAGTTGAGATTCTGGAGTTGAAGCCCACCACATTGAAAAGTATCCGATCCATATCCCAGGTATTGCTTCTGGTAACCGCACTTCTCGCGCTGCTACCCGTAGTAACGATCGTACAGAACTGGATGGAGATCGCCGAATTTCAAGGCGGGGGGGCACTCCTTCAGAAGCCGTCGGCTCGCGGTTCGGATTGGGTTGTCTGGGACGACATCGACGGCTCCATCACCGCCGCGTACGTCTTTCCTACAGGTCCGGGAAACGAGGCTGGTATTCGACGGGGCGACCAGTTCTATTCTCTGGAATACAACCAGTATTTCAATGCGGACGATCTACACCATGCCATCGCCGGCATCAAACCAGGTCTGACGCGAAGTTTTCTTCTGGTTCGGGACGGCAAGTTCGAGGAGGTATCCGTCACATTTGAACGTCTCCCCACTTTCCTCTACCCTCGTTCTACGATTGTCTGGCGATTCGCGCTCTGGGCGTTTACCATCGGAGCGTTCTTCCACATCCTTGGCCTCATCATTGCGGCACCTCTCGCCCTGCATAATCGTCGAGCTCGATTCGAGCTGATCGTCATCGGGGTGTCTGCCCTCTGGATCATCGGAAATACAGCCAGGCTCCTTCTTGTTGAACTGTTCGGTCCGCCGATAAACGGAACTACCTACGATCTGGTGTTTCAGGTGCTGACAATGCTGGGACTGGTAGGATGGATTGGTTTTCCGGTTCTGCTCGTCCGCAAACTGACTCTCGATGCCGGCCTGTCCTCTGGCCGACTGGGCAAGCTGCTTCCTGTCGTCTACCTGATTCCGATTATTCTCGTTATCGGAGTACTCGTCACGGCGATCCAGGGCCATATTGGCCCGTTCCGGATGGAGGAACTGCTTGTACCCATCCTGTTTTATGCGTCATGCTATATCGGTGCCGCAGCTCTGGTCTCCTTTCTGCTCGGTTTTTCTTCTTCAGATCAGGAAGCAGATGCATCACGCCAATGGGGCCGGCTTGGAAGCCTCGCGATTCTCTTTTTTGCACTGACGGCCGGGCTGATCGTCGTCGACGTAATTCCTGTATTTACGTCCATCAGTGAAAATGCAACCGCCTGGGTTATTGTGTCGGCCCAGCTACTTGCTGTCGTGCCGGTGACGTTGTACTCGTTTGGCACACTTCGGTATGGGAAGGTGGACGAAGTCCTTAGCCGGGCCTTCGTCTACATCCTCGTGGTTGGATTGATATTCTTTGCGTTTGTCGGTGGGCTAGGGCTCATGGATTCCCTTTTCGATACCGCAGGCAGATCTCGCATCGTCCTGGAGGGCTTCTTCGTCGTTTTCCTTCTCGTCCTCTTCGAACGAATATCTCGACGCCTCAGATCGTTCGCCTCCTCCATCTTCACGACGGAGCGACATCGAGGTCGCCAGGCCATCAATCGATTCCAGGAAGACATCTCGGACGTTCTGGATGCCGATACACTGGCTCAACAGGCGATTGATGTCGCTGGAAAAGTATTTGACGCGAACAGTGCGATCATCTTTCTTCGCTCTCCGGCCGACGGAAGCTGGATCATCAAGCGGTTCCGGCCCGAGCCGCCATACCTTACCGAACAGGTTTTTGAATCAATTTGGCCCGATTTCGAATACGCGCCTTCGATCTGGGCTCGCAATCCTGAACTCAACGAACACTCTCTCCCCTCTACGGGTCACAAAAAATTGGTCGAGCTCGGATCGGCACTCGTAGTACCGATCCGGGGAGATGAAAAAGCCGTCGGACTGATCATCCTTGGACCAAAGTCGAAACGAAGAAAGGTCTACAACCTCGAGGACCTCGATCAACTTCGCTCCCTTTCGGGCAATCTGGCGCTTGCCGCGGATCGACTGGCGCTGGTTGAACGGGAGAAGTTTCTAGCAGCGGAAAGCTCCGAAGCCCATCTCGTCGCCCTCAGAGCTCAGATCAACCCTCATTTCCTGTTCAATTCGCTAAACACTTTACTGTCCTTGATCGAGGAAAAGCCGTCCGAAGCCGAAGCAGTCGTGCACCATCTGGCCTCCATTTTTAGGCACACCCTACAAGCTGGGAGTAATGCGTTCGTCAGCATGGAGGAGGAGACCTCCCTCGTCCAGCACTATCTGAGCATCGAGAAGGCCCGTTTTGGAGATCGATTGGATGTGACGTTCGAGGTGGATGAAACATTGAAATCCCACCCAGTTCCTGCCTTCGCCGTTCAGACACTGGTAGAGAATGCGATCAAACACGGCCTCGAAAAACGAAGATCGTCGGGATCCCTGTCGATCATTGTCTCGCCGTCAGAGAAGTCAGTCGCACAAGTCGTGGTCACCGACTCTGGCGTGGGAATCCCAAGTTTGTTTGGAAAAAATGGTACCCAGTTCCAAAAAGAGCCGTTTTTCGGTATCGGACTGTCAAATGTTTATGATCGTTTGCGTCAACTCTTCAATCGTGACGATCTTCTTGGATTCCGCAGTGATCCTGAAAAGGGTACAACGGTCACGATGCTTCTTCCAGAACAAAGAGCCTGATAGGAGATTCCCCTCTTCCACCTTGAGGTAATTTCATGATACGAGTGTTGATAGTTGATGATGAAGCTCCGGCCCGCAAGCGACTTCAAAAACTGTTGTCGGACCCATC
>CALBJU010000279.1 GCA_937893205.1 uncultured Bacteroidota bacterium | reverse complement strand
TCGCCGATAGAGCCACGGCACTAATACGAATAGGTAGGTGGGTGTCAGGGTGCTGGCACCGCGTTCGAACTACTGGCACTGCAAGAACCTGACACGATTGCATATTCCTGAACTCCATCGTGCAATCTACACCAGAGTTCCGATTCCATACGGTGACCTCGACTATCGCTTCGCAGTTTCGGCAATGATCGATGCCGGATATGACGGCATGGTCGGAATCGAGGGCCTTCGGGTTGGCGATCAACTCTCTGGAGACGCCGAGAGCTTGAACCGCCTGAAGTCGCTGTTCCAGGAGCTTTCCTGAGTTATAAAACGAAGATTTTCAGGTGAGTGCCAACTATTGAATAGTCGTTTTACCACGTCGTTATTTGTCGAGGGCTACAAACTAGTCAGGGCAGACTACGCTTCGTTGATCCAAACAAGCATTTCACCCCGTTCTCTGTTGCCCCACAAAGCGTACGGCACGGCTTTTACCGTCGTGGCTGTCAGCGTTCCGGGGTTAGCGGAGTAGAGCGACTCCCCAGCATCTCTGACGATTTTCTTGGCCGAAGCTGAGATCGTTGCTACTCCGCCGAGCAACGACTCTTCGAAATCGCTATTTAGCTCAGCATCACGCGGCAGAACCACTGCGTTCAGGCCCGAACTGTTGTCGACTTCCTCAAGGCAGTAGATGATTGGACCGCGCCGTAGCGCAACTTTCCCCGTGCTGGAACGGACGCGGCGGTCGCTGTAGATTCGCTCCACCGGCATCGCCAGTCGGAGAGCCACTGTGTCGCCGGCTTGCCATACACGGTGCAGGAGAGCGTAGCCTCTTTCAGTTTGGTGCTCTACCGGTGAACCGTTGATTTCCAATTCGGCATCATTGCACCAGCCTGGAATCCGTAGCCGCAGATCGAACTCAGCCGTGCTATCCAGTTCCACCGTGATCGCCACGTCGCCGTCCCACGGATAGCGGGTCTCTTGCTTGATCGTGACAACTGTGTCGCCAACGTGCGCCGTTACTTCACCCGACACGTAGAGGTGTACTGCGACGCCTTCTGAGTTTTCCGAGTAGAGATATCGACCAAGCGCGGCCAGCGTCCTGATCACGTTTGGAGGGCAACATGCCGTGTCGAACCAACCCTGCCGGAAGGGCTTGATACGTTCCCCTGTCCTGAAATATGGAGCCTTAGGATCGACTTCCAGCGGGTTTGCGTAGAAGAACGTGTCGCCAGCCAGGGAGACACCGCTGAGAAAGCCGTTGTACAGCACGCGCTCCAACTCATCAGCGTATCGAGAGTCACCTTCTGCTTGCAGCATCCGGGTGGCCCAATTTGCGAGGCCAATCGATGCGCAAGTTTCTGCATACGCCGTATCACTGGGAAGATCGTGATCTATGGTGAATCGCTCACCCTCGGACGTCGAGCCAACGCCCCCCGTGATGTACATACGACGATTTGTGACGTTATCCCAGAGCGTCCTGCAGGCCGCCATTAATCCCTCATCGCCAGTACCTGCGGCCACGCCGGCCATGCCGTCATAGAGATACATCGCCCGTACGGAGTGACCCTCTGCCGTCGTCTGTTCGCGCACTGGGAGATGGGCCTGTTTCACATCGTGACGTTGGCCTATCGTGTGTGGCCATTCGTCCACGTTCTTCTCATCTTCGTTGCGTTCATCCGACTCGATGTCGAAGTATTGAGGCCCCTGCCCTCGCTCGTCGATGAAGTAGCTGGCAAGATCCATGAATCGCTTTTCACCGGTGGTCTTCCAGAGCCTTACCAGCGCCAGTTCAATCTCCTCGTGACCGGGATACCCGCGTCTTTTTCCAGGCTCGGGGCCGAACGTCGAGGCAATATAATCGGCGTAGCGAATCATCGGGTCAAGCAACGTCCGCTTGTCCGTGGCTTCGAAGTGCGCCACCGCGGCTTCGATCAGGTGGCCTGCGCAATACAGCTCGTGGAGGTCGCGCAGGTTAGTCCACCTGCCTTCAGGATCAACCGCTGTGAAGTGAACATTCAAGTAGCCGTCATCCTGCTGTGAGGCAGCGATTAATTCGACGACCTCATCAACCTTCCGTGCCAGGCCTGTTTCAGGGTGAGTCGCAAGCGAATAGCTCGCGGCTTCGATCCATTTAGCGACGTCAGAATCCCAGTAAATCGGAGGGTTCTGCATGCCAAACTTCCATCCACCTTCAAGGTTCGCGTGAGTCAATCTGAATGAGTCGAAGCGACCTGTCTTCTCGGCCATCGATTGCACATACGGGATAGTGATCTTGCGGTTCGTCTCCTGTCGAAGCGACCAAAATTGATCGTCGATCACAACGCGGGTGAACGGAACGGCCCTCATAGGAGGAAAAGCAGGACTGGCCATGAATTGTCCTTGTAGACGTGAGATAAAAACGAGTCCAGATACAAATCTCGACTTAGACGCAGAGTCGCCCTCATAGCACCGAACACTGTCCATACGACACGCAGGGGCAGCTCGATCCAGCGACTCGTCAGGACTCGACGCGGGGGCATAATAGCACCGTTCCTCATCAGCTGAGGAGAGCTATTTACCGACTGGCGGCCAACTCTAATGACCGAATTGTTCGTTTAAATCGAG
>CALBJU010000278.1 GCA_937893205.1 uncultured Bacteroidota bacterium | reverse complement strand
CACGTTGCCGTAGCCCAATCGTTCACGGGAGTCTATGCGTCTGAGTTTGCGGAGCGCAGTACATTGGACGAGGTGCTTCAACAATCCGACATATTTTTTAGCCAGACAGGACGACGACCACGTATTCTCGTGGCCAAATTAGGACAGGACGGCCATGACCGGGGTGCTCACGTGATCGCAACGGCATTCGCAGACATGGGCTACGATGTCGATATCGGCCCGCTTTTCCAGACTCCATCCGAAACGGCTCGACAGGCAATTGAAAACGACGTTCATGTTGTTGGTATATCAACCCTGGCTGGCTCGCATAAAACATTGATCCCGGAGCTTATCCAACACCTCAAAGATCTGGGGCGCGGAGACATCCTGGTAATTGCGGGTGGTGTTATTCCTGAACAGGACATCGGGTATCTGAAGGACGCAGGTGTTGCTGAGGTGTTCGGACCAGGAACTCTCATTCCAGAAGCAGCTGGAAAATTGTTGGCAATCCTTATCGAAAAATCGACATTGGATACCCCATGACAAACATCGACGAATTGTTTGTGGCTATTCGAGAGGGCGACCGAGCGGCGTTGGCCAGAGCCATCACGCTCATTGAAAGCAGGCGTAGTGATGACCACGCCATGCGACTCGAACTTCTTGAGCTTTGTCACACAGATTCGACCGATTCCCTGCGCCTCGCCGTGACTGGAGCCCCTGGTGTCGGGAAGAGCACTCTCATTGAAGGGCTAGGTCTCAATTTTATTGAAAATGGTGCAAAAGTAGCTGTGCTGGCCATTGATCCGTCCAGCACCCGAACTGGTGGCAGTATCCTCGGCGACAAAACCCGAATGACGAACCTGTCGAAAAATGAGAGCGCATTCATTCGCCCCTCGCCCTCCTCAGGATTTTTAGGCGGCGTCGCTGAAATGACGAGGGAAACAATTCTTCTATGTGAAGCCGCCGGTTACAATCGCATTCTCATCGAAACCGTCGGTGTCGGCCAATCTGAATCGAGCGTATCTCAGCTGACCGATCTTGTTTTATACGTCGCAATCAGCGGAGCTGGCGATTCACTCCAGGGAATTAAACGGGGAATTCTGGAGACCATTCATGTCGTCGCGGTAAATAAGAATGACGGATCCAATGAACGAGCATCAGCCTCGTTTGCGGCTGATTTGAGGAACTCCCTGAAGCTCCTCAAGGGGTCTGGACCTGCAGCCGAGGTGCTGCTTACGTCGGCGCTAACGGGAAATGGAGTCCACGAGCTGGCGCAGACGATCGAGCGCCTTTGCCATAGTCTGAAGGATGATGATTCCTTTCAGAGTAGGCGCCTGGACCAACGTCGACTCTGGTTCGATGACGCGGTCAACTACCTGCTTGAGCAGCGTATTTCGTCGGACCCTCGACTTTTCGAACTGAAAACTGCCTTAAAAGGAAAAATCGAGTCGGAAGGCACCAATCCGTACGCGGCAGCGCTCAGCCTCGTTAATGCCATTCTCGGATCCTGATTCAGGGAAGTCTCTGCGCTGCGTCATTGAGACGAAAGAGGGTCTCGGCGCGACCGAAGTACACCATCATATCGTAGAGACCTGGACCGGATGGCTGGCCGCTCAACGCGAGTCGAACCGGAAACATCAATTGCCCAACCCCAATATCGAGTTCGGCAATGGCTGATTGAAGCGCAGACTCAAGACCATCGCTCGTCCAATGTTGGGTGGACTCTAGCACTCGAGTAAAGCTCTTCAAAAGATCACCCGAGTCCTCCTTCCACTTCTTCTTGACCGATTTTTCGTCGTACGCGAGGGGTCTTTCAAATAGAAAAGCCGCCTCCAGGATATCATGCGCATATACCATTCGCTCTTTCATCAGATCGATAGCGGCGACTACGCTCTCCAATGAACACTCGCCGAATTGCTCAGTGATGCGAGGATGCATTTGTCCCGCTATGTCAGCGCTGGATCTTCCCCGCAAATAATTCTGGTTATACCAACTCAGTTTTTGGAGATCGAACTGGACGCCCGCCTGTCCAACTCTTTCCAGACTGAATGCTTCGACGAGTTCCTCGAGAGAGAACAGTTCGCGCTCATCTCCCGGATTCCACCCCAGCATGGCAAGAAAATTTACAACCGCCTGAGGCTCATACCCGGCATCTCGGTACTGGCGAACCGTTACCGGTATACCCTGTTTTTCGGCATTGCGCTTCGAGAGCTTTCCTCCGGTAGGACTCAGTATCAGCGGGAGGTGAGCCATCCTGGGCGCTGTCCATCCAAGTGCCTCATACAATAGAATATGTTTGGGGGTTGAAGGCAGCCATTCTTCTCCCCTGATGACGTGTGTAATGCCCATTTCATGATCGTCGACGATGTTCGCGAGATGATATGTGGGCAATCCGTCCGATTTTACCAATATCTGATCGTCGACCGTATCGGATTCAAACGTGACCGTTCCTCGAACAAAGTCGTCGAATTGAACTGATTTCCCGGGCTGTACCAGCAACCTGACCACGTGCGGTTCGCCCGAACCAACCCTGCGCTCGACCTCTTGGGCGGACAATGTTAAGGAGTTGGACATTTCGCTTCGCGTGATCAAATCATACCGAGGTGACGGATTGTCCTGGGTGCGATGTCGTTCCCGCATGACTTCGATCTCCTCTGCGGTATCGAACGCTATGTATGCGTTACCAGATTCTACCAAGGTATCGGCTGCGGCTTCGTAGAGAGTACTCCGCTTCGACTGGTGGTACGGACCACAGTCGCCTTCCTTTTCTGGCCCCTGGTCGAACTCCAGACCAGCCCAAGCCAGGCAGTCGAGAATATCCTGCTCTGCTTCGGGTACGAAACGCGAGCGGTCAGTGTCCTCGATACGAAGGATGAAGACACCGCCGTGTTTCCTGGCGAGCAGGTAATTGTACAAAGCTGTCCTGAGGCCCCCGATGTGGAGAAATCCGGTTGGACTTGGAGCGAAACGAACACGCATGATCTGGATGTAGGGCAGTGATAATCTAATTTGCGAAGATACCACTGAACTCACCTTGCCCAAGGCTGGATAGCCCCAGATCCTGTGTACGTAAGGTGAAATCCCGGCGAAAGAAAAAGCCTGGCTCAGATTATCGGTGCGCGACTAGTTGTCGTCCGCTTCAATCGTCAATCCGGGAACGAAGACATAAATGTAGGACTGCAGAACGCGGGTCTGAGGCACATCGAAGAATACCCGCTCTTCTTCCTGCTCCAGAAACGATGTCGATTCGTTTGGATTTGAAATTGGAAGCAGGAGTCCGACCATGAAAACAGCCACAACGGTCGCGAGGGCCGTTCGCATTGAAATCGGTTTTCTTGAGTTCCACAGAGGTTCACGATCCTGGACGCGATCGATCTGGGAATTGGAAGCTTTAAGAGTGGCCAATCGCTCGAAAAATTCGTCATCGGCTGCAGGTGGAACAGCAATAAATTCCTGCCTGCTCATGCGCCTGAACAACATTACACTATCCATGAACGAGCGCGACTCAGGGTGCTCTGCTAAATGAGAATACAGATTGGCCTGACGATCGAAAGACAGCTCTCCATCAAGGAATAGATTTAACTCCTCCTCGTGGCGCTGAAACTCATTGTTATTTTCTCGTTGATCACTCATACTCGTTCTCCTCCCCACCTTCAATTAACTCGAAGAGTGGTACTCGCAACATCACCTGGTTCGACCTGCCGAAATCGAAGTTCAGAGGCTAACATCGCTTTTTCCATCAATTTGGCCAACTGCCGCCGGGCCTTGAACAAACGTGATTTTACCGCGCTGATCGTACTCCGTGTAACAGCAGCGATTTCCTCATACGTTAAATTTTGGTACTCCCGCAGTATGATGACTTCGCGGTAATCCGGATTCAGTGATTCCAAAAACTGTGCGACAAACTTGACCTGCTCCAGCTTTTCCATTTTGGTGAACGGGGTCTCACTCGTGACGATCATTTCCGAATTATCGGGTTGAAGTCCAACGTGTCGGCCAGAGCGTCGAAGCGAGTTCAAGCACTGATTTCTGGCAATGGTGAACAACCAG
>CALBJU010000277.1 GCA_937893205.1 uncultured Bacteroidota bacterium | reverse complement strand
CTTCGTTCTTCCAGGTCGCGAGCCATGGGGCGGAACGTTGGAGACGACATGAAATCGCCAAGTTGCTGATCGATCACTACATGGATACCATCGGAGTCTGAAACAAACTGATAGTGACGGGAAGCTTCGGCCGGGGCGATTTCGACCGTTTCGGCAAATTTGACCATCGCTTCGAGGCGACTTCCCAGTGCTTCAAAATCAGCGGTAATAACGGTCCGTGCGATCGGGGTTATGGGCGTAACTGGGGCTGGTTGGCCGTACAAAATACCCTCATCGGCCTCCGCGAATAGCGGGGAAGGAAGGGAATTGGGTGCGTCCATGTACAACATGAACTCAGCCTCTTCCGGAGTAATTGCTTCTCCCTTGGCACTCAAATTCAGTACGTTCGCTGCGACCAGCTCGATCTGCTCCGGTGATAATTCTTGTCTTGCGACACGATCACTGAACAGATCAAATGCCTCAACGATGCGCTCTCGAGATTCGTCATTTGTCGCAAGAGCAGCAAGACGGGCGCCGAGCGTATCCATGGTGTACGCTAAAATATCCTGTTTATTCTGTGAAAACAGGAAGTAGCCGCTGATCGCAACCACGATCAACAAAACAATCACGCCGTATTCTTTCAGGATATTTTTCATAACGCATCGAGCAAAATCTACCTACGAAGCTGGTTGGTTAAGTTTCCAGATGTGAGCGTATAACGATTGACAAGGGCATTTTGTTATACCGCAACATCAGAGGCATAAGGGCGTCTGTAGGACCCCTCACCTCAAACCATCTTCCACTCGCCAGGAAATGAATCGAATTTTCCCCCTCCTTTTAATCATCGTCCTGCTTGTGGCAGGTTGTTCAAAAGGCCAACCGGACACAACTGGTTCGACCGAATCCGATTCTCCTTCGACCGAAAACCGGGTTTCGGATCCAGTATCTGAGGCAGATACGACGACATTCGAGCTCGATCCCGATGCAGAAGTCTGGCGGATGCATCCCCAGTGGGCGTGGTACGGATCCAGAATCGTTTTTTACGAGCGGCGGGGAAGCTCCTCCCAAATCGTAGTAATCGACCCGACTGGAAATGAATTGGTTCGGACCAAAGCGTCTCGTGGCTACGCGGCGAATCCAACCTGGAATGATTTTGGGACCGAGATTGCTTACTCGTACGCCGCCGAAGGCGTTGACGGTGAGTGGGACCTCTGGCGGATGAACTCAGACGGAACGAATCCTCAGTTGTACATCGATCTGGACGATCAGGTTATGCATCCAGCCTGGGACCCCACGGACGCGATGCTCGCCTTTGTGCAAATGACTGAAGAGGGTCCAAACATTGTGGTGAGTAATCCCAGAACCGCCGTAACGCGCCAGATAACGTTCGATTCAGGAGAGCGATTCCACCCGACGTGGCTCGACGATCAGCTGTATCTGATCTATGATAAAACGGATGGCGATACCACACAAATTTGCAAAAACCAGGTCTTTCGCCGGGAAGAAACGTGTCTTTTTTCGATAGAGGGAAGCGATGTGTCCACTCCGGCCGCATCCAGAAACGGCGCCATTATCGCGTTTGCGGCCACGGAAAAAGGAGAGGGGAAGACGTCCGATCTCTGGTTGTACCAGGTTGAAAACGGAGCGTTATTTCAGCTTACCGACACCCCCGACGAATCTGAAGGGGCTCCTTACTGGTCACCTGATGGTAGATGGATCGTGTTTCACTCGGACCGGGGCGGCGAGCACCATATCTACAAGATGCGGATCGATCAGACCGAGCGGGTTCAATTAACCCACTAGGCTCCGGCTCCTCCGTCGATATTCAACGTCGTGCCGGTAATGAACGAAGCTTCATCGGATGCCAGCCAGAGGACGGCGCTAGCCACTTCCTCCGGTTTACCGATCCTGTTCATGGGGTGAGAAGCTCTTATTCCTTCCATGAACTCTTCGTCTCGGTCGGTGAAGAATACTCGGTCGGCCATCTCGGATTCTACGACTGCCGGGCAGACAGCATTCACACGAATCCCCTGCGTAGCATACTCGAGAGCGGCGGCTTTGGTCATTCCGACGACACCATATTTGGTTGCGGCATATCCCGAACTCCCGGCAAAGCCCTTCAGGCCCGCGAGGGATGACATGTTGATGATTACTCCAGCTCCGCGATCAAGCATCACGGGAAGCTGGTAGCGCATACAGAACCACACTCCCGTCAAGTTTACGGACACTTGTTCATCCCAGGCATCCTCGGGGTACTCATGGGTCGGGGTGAACGTGGCTCCCTCCGTGCCCGCGTTATTAAAAGCAATATCAAGGCCGCCATACTTGGCAACACACGCCTCAACCATTGCCCGGATCTGCGTCCGGTCACCCATATCGGCCTGATGAAAAGTAGCTTCGCCTCCAGCAGCCCGAATGCTCTCGGCGACGGCCTCTCCACGATCCATTCTCCGTGCGGCGAGAAATACATGGGCACCTTCTCGTGCAAAGGAATGGGCGGTAGTTTCTCCAATTCCGGAACTAGCTCCAGTAATCAGGACAATTTTGTTTTGAAAGCGCATGGCGAGCGGGAGAATAATGGTGGACGTCGGATATCGAGTCAGGTATATACGGACTCGCTGGGTCTGTTTTCAAGAAGGTGGGCACAAAAAAAGGCGTCCGGCGGTCCCACCAACCACCGGACGCTCCCCGTTAACCGGGCGAGGTACTGAAGACCGCGCCCTGAGGTGTATAATCCCGATAGGCACCGGAAGGCACCCGGCGGGATGTCAGTGCGACATCATCCGCAACCGCTTGTGTTGCCACAGTTCAGGCAGTTGTAGCAGGAGCCACTCCGAACGGTGATGCTGCCGCAATTTGAACAAGGAGGTGCATCCTCCTGATTAGTGAATGTTGATACGGTGGGTACCGGCGCCGTCTGCATCGCCATGGCTACGGCGGTGCCACTCCCGGCGGAAGATCGGTCGAGAAAATCTCCGATCGAATCGTTGACCAGTGGGTCGATGACCCGTTCACCAGAATCCGGACCATCGGAATCGGGATTGAACATATCGATCTGTTCCAGGTCCGAAGCTGGCTCCAAATTTTCCAACTCCTGGGCCACGGGTTCTGCGACAGGCTGTGTCAGAAAACGCAGCGAGAGGTATCGGAAGATGTAGTCCATGATGGACTTCGCGATCGGTATCTGGCGATTGTTGGTAAAGCCGTTTGGCTCGAAGCGCATGTGGCTGAACTTTTTGCACAGATCTTCCAGCGGAACGTTGTACTGCAGCGCGATCGAAATCGATGTCGCAAACGCATCCATCAGGCCGGAAATGGTGGATCCCTCTTTTGCCATGGTGATGAAGATCTCACCTGGCATTTTGGTCTCGGGATACATACCGATGTGGAGATATCCTTCGTGTCCAGCGATCGAAAACTTATGTGTCAGCGACGGACGCTCATCCGGCAAGCGGTGTCGAACCGATTTATGGATGACGCGCTCGACTATGCGAACTTCGGGTTCCGCCGACGTCGCCATTCCGTCCCCGGATGATTCGGCGCCTTTCGTATTTCCACCCTCCGACGTTGAGAGAGGCTGGCTCCGTTTGGAGTTCTCCCGATAAATGGCTACCGCTTTCAGGCCGAGCTTCCAACTCTGCATGTAGGCATCAGAAATCTCGTCAATTGTAGTGCTTTCCGGCATGTTGACCGTCTTAGAGATTGCGCCTGAAATGAATGGCTGGGTAGCGGCCATCATTTTGATGTGTCCCGAGTGGTGTATGGAACGCTCACCCTTGAACGGCTTGAATGCGCAGTCGAAAACCGGCAAATGCTCTTCCTTCAGATCTGGTGCGCCCTCGATAGTGTCATTTTCATCGATGAACTTCAGGATTGCAGTGCGCTTCTTCTTCGAATAGCCCAGGCGTTTGAGCGATTCGGGCACGGTCTGGTTGACGATCTTGAGCAGGCCGTCGCCTTTTCCGGCGAGGAGCTTGTATTTGACGAGGGCGATATCTGGCTCGACGCCCGTCGTATCGCAATCCATCATGAAGCCGATGGTACCAGTCGGAGCAAGGACCGTTGACTGGGCGTTGCGATATCCGTGGATTTCTCCAAGAGCAACCATGTGATTCGCAGATTCGCGCGCAGCCTCGACAAGATACTCTGGACAGCTCGAGCCAATGGTGTCGACCGCATCGCGGTGCATTCTCATTACCTCGAGGAATGGCTCACGGTTAGCTTCGTATCCCTCGAAAGGTCCAATCTTCGTATTTCCGGCGATCTCGGCCGACCGTGCATAAGCTTCGCTGTGCTCGATGGCCATCAGGGCACCAGCCACGGCGCGTCCTTCGTCACTGTCATATGGCAGGCCCATTGACATGAGGAGCGCACCGAGGTTGGCGAATCCGAGACCGAGCGGACGGTATCTGTGAGAGTTTTCGGTAATGTTCGCAGATGGGTAGCCGGCGTTATCGACCAGGATCTCCATCGCGGTAATAAAGATTCGGGACGCAGCACGGTAGCGGTCGACGTCGACAGTTCCGTCGGCCTTTTGATACTTGCGAAGATTCAGAGACGCCAGATTGCACGCGGAATCGTCCAGAAACATGTATTCAGAGCAGGGATTGCTCGAATTGATGGGCCCGGAATTCTTGCACGTGTGCCAGCGCTGGATCGTGTCCTCGTACTGTGCTCCAGGATCCCCACAGACGTGAGTGCCCTCTGAGATGGTTTCGAGGAGAGAGGCGGCATCCACCTCTTCGAGGACCTCTCCGCTTTTTACAGCCTTGAGACCGAAGGTCGCATTATCGTCCGCAGCTTTCATGAACTCGTCATTGAGCCGAACGGATTGATTCACGTTCTGAAAGGCGACCGAACCGTATGCGGGTCCGTTAAAGGATCCGTCATAACCCTGCTCGATGAGTGCCCAGGCCTTTTTCTCTTCTTCCTGTTTCGCACCGACAAACTCACGAATGTCAGGGTGCCAGACCTTGAGGGTCTGCATGATGGCGGCTCGCCGGGTCTTTCCTCCTGACTTGATGGTGCCACCAGTCGCGTCCTGAACCTTCATGAATGAAACAGGTCCCGACGGCGTACCGCCTCCTGAGAGGACTTCCTGGCTGGATCGCAGCTTGGACCAATCGGCCCCGACACCCGAACCATACTTGAAGAGCCGTGCGCTCTCGCCCATCAGTTGCCAGATGTCGTCGATCGAGTCTTCCACCGAAATGATGAAACAAGCAGAAGCTTGTGGACGCATGTACGGGTCGACGGCCACGGCCTTTTTCTTTTTCTTGTCCCAACCGAAAATCGTTTTGCCGCCAGAATCGCGTACGTCGTATTGGTGATTCAATCCTACGTTGAACCATACCGGGCTGTTGAATGCTCCGTATTGATTGACGCACAACCAGGTCAGTTCGTCATAGAATCTCTCACCATCTGCCTTCGTCGAAAAGTAGCTTTGCTTCGTACCCCAATCCGCAATAGTGCGCGTCACTCGATGGATCAACTGGCGCAGGCTGTTTTCTCGACCTCCTTCTTCAGGAGGTGTGCCATTTTTTGTAAGCTCACCGTAGAAGTATTTGCTGGTGACAACGTTGCTCGCGAGGAGGCTCCAGGTGACGGGAAACTCGACGTCCGTCTGTTCGAATATTTTCTCGCCAGTATGATTCTTTATCGAGGCGTCTCGACGAGCCCACTCTAGAGAGTCGAGCGGATCTTCTCCTTCCGCAGAAAAAACGCGGGCAATCGTTAGACCTCGCGTGACGTCAACATCTGTGGAGGTGTCCTCAGTGAAGGCAGTTTCCTCAGTGACGACAGCGTCCTGGTCTAAGACAGTGTCCTCTTCAAATAGCGAATCCCGGGTGGCTTCAGGCATTAGTTTTGGTCAAATTTCAGGGTGCAACTTCTATTGGCAAAGTTCTGGCTGGGTTTGCACGGCCCTGAATGCCTGGTCGCGGGTGGAGAGTCGCATGCGCGGCTGGGTTCGCAAGAAGGCAACGGGGTGTCGCCACATCCTCAAAATCGAGGCTTAAAAATAACGGATAATGCCCTGCTGTGGGTTTGTCGGGCGTTAACCGAAAAGTTTAAAGTGGCGGCGGGTGCGGTTACTAATAAATCGACTTAATCGCCGTTATGCAAGCAATAATTTTCCACAATTACATAATTAACAAATGCACAGTAAATCGACCGTTGATGAAGCGTCACGGCTGGTCGTAAGCGATCTGGCGAAGTATTAGAAAAGGGTTAAGCCGTTATTGCGCAGTAAGCCGGTTAACAAATATTTTGTTGTCAAGGTGTTATCCACAAGAGAAAGAATGGGAGCCTCAATAACGGCCTTTTGATTGATCCAATAACGGCCTTTAAGTAAACGTGGGAGAGGAGCTCTATTAGCAGGATTTTCGCGATTCGAATCATGAACCACATCCTCGCAGACAAGTACAAGCCGCCACCACAAACGAAATGTGGTCCGATTTCAACATCGCACCTACAAACACCGGACCTACCAACACCGGACTACCAGAGAGTCAGAACATGGACGTCACCGAGCGCAGCGCATATCCCCACCCGGGAGACTTCAAAGTCATGCGACCCGAATACCTTGAGCAGGAAGATGGATTCTTCCTTGCTTCCATATCGATTGCACCCTTTAAGGTTACCGGCAAGAGTTCTACGATGGCGGGAGCTCGTCGGGCAGCGCTCTACGACGCGGAGCGGACCTACAAATCTTATCACCCTTCGTACCGGGTAACAAATCCGTATCCATCGGAATTCGCTGACCAGGAGGGCCAGGCTTGGAAACTGCTTTCGCCTCTGCAGCGAGAAAAACTTGGCGACTATTCCTTCACCGATGCGGAAGGCGAGGAAGACTACGCTGACATCGATCAAATGCTGATGTGGGACATCCGTCCGACAACGATTGAGAAAGAGTAGAACCCGGCTATAGATTGACGAAGAAGGGGGCGCGGCCAAAGGCCGCGCCCCCTTTCTTTTTGACCGCTTCTGGAGCGGTCAAAACAAAATAGTTCTGTAAATCAGATCAGTCTTTCGCAGACATAAGGATCGGCGAAATCAGTCCTTGCTGGCCAGTATCCAGATCGCGTGCACGAGGCCTGGAACGTAGCCAAACAGGGTCAGCACGATGTTCAGCCAAAAATGCATCCCGAAACCAACTTTGAAGAACACTCCAAGGGGAGGGATGAGAATGGAAAGGATGACGCGCAGAATGTCTAACATGGATTACGTTGATTGAGGCACCCCTTTCGCCCGTGGGATGATGGTGATGCCCTGTTCTTTGTTCTTTTTTCGTCCTAATCTGTACGGAAGATGAAGATCAAGGATGCATATC
>CALBJU010000276.1 GCA_937893205.1 uncultured Bacteroidota bacterium | reverse complement strand
GCGATTTCCTGAATCGGAAAACGAGAGTGAGCCGTGTTCGCTGACCCACCATCCGCCGGGTAGGCCCTCGGATTCCTCATTTGCCACCATTGATACTCCCCCCAGGTTGCCCGAAAAGAGGGTGAAAGACGGCTGATCCGCATTGAAATCGTCTCGATTTGTCAGAAAGGCCAGATGTACGCCTTCATCTGAGAGAGACAGTCCAATGTAATTTCCTTCTCCCGCTGACAGTGTTCGCTCTCCACCGCCATCCAGACCCACAGTAAATACTCCATCGGTTTCGCCTTCTTCGCTCTCGCGGAAAAACACGACAGCGGCCCCATTTTGGTCCACTAGATAGTCTGTCACGTCGCGATACTCCTCAGATGAATCGGAGCTCAGATTCAGTACGGTTAGCGTGGTGCCTTCTTTTTTATCCTTCTCGTCTTCGTCGTCAGTCCCATCTTCTTCCTCCTCTCCCTCTTCTTCAGGCTCTTCTGCTTCTGTGGAGTCTGCAGGTGCCTCAATCTTACTGGCCTCCTTCGTCCATCTAAAAGCCGCGAGGCTACCCGATTCGGTAGATACCTTGAATGACTGCACGTTCGCAAAATGCCTTACTGATCCATCTGAAAGCGATACAATGCCGAGGGAGTCCGATGGCATGTCTTTCTTTTTCACCTTGTCCAGCTTTTTTTGCCGGACTGAATCTGCTTGCGGAACGATCTTGAACAGGACGTATTTGCTGTCCCCGGAGAAGAGGGGCGAAGTGCCGCGGTCGAACCGAAAGCGCTTTGTGCCGTCCGAAGAAGACACCTGAAGCGATCCGTCTCCCTTGTCCGGAGCCTCGGTCCAGACCACCCACTCACCATCGCGAGACATCTTCGCCTGCCGCAGTCGGATCCATTCATTGACGTCCTCATGCTGAAGGGCTCTTTTTTCCTGGGCCAACGTGGCAAGAGGAGTCAGGACAAGACATAGAAGAAGCAGGGTGAACAGCCGACGCGTCATCGTGATTGACCAAAAGTGGGAATTTTTCGCACTGATAGTCGCACTTTTATACATTGGTGTCAACAATTAATGCGTTAAATCTTCGGTCGCTCGCAGGAAAACGACCGAATCAACCTGTTCTCGTCATGAAAGCCGTCAAATGGATCCTGGGATTCCTCGCCGTGATGTTGTTTGCTGTTGGAATCTTTGCCTACGTGACGGTCTCAAAGGGCGCAGAAAAGGCGGCGCGAAAGTATTCGATGGATTATGACGATGCCATGATTCTGCATGAGGAGGAAGCGATTGAGGCTGGAAGGTATCTGGCCGAGACGCATGGTTGTACTGATTGTCACGGAGGAAACCTCGCGGGGCAGGTCATGGCTGACGCTCCACCGTTCTTGCTGGTCGCTTCCAATTTGACCCGCGGCGAAGGAGGAGTAGGATCAGAATTCTCGGATGCAGATTGGCTCAGGGCGATCCGTCATGGTGTGGGTATGGATGGACGCGGACTGTTCATCATGCCCTCCAAAGCATATTATTACTTCAGTGACGAGGAGGTAGGAGCCCTCATCGGTTACCTGCAGCAGGTAGAGCCAGTAGACAATGTACTTCCCCCAGTCAAGGTTCGAACTCTTGGAAAGCTGATCATGGGAATGGGTGATGACTTCAAGGCGGCGCCAGAGATGATCCCCGATAATGCGCGACCGGTGATGCCGGAAAAAGGTCCCACGGCCCAGTGGGGTGAGTATAGAGCCACGATACTCTGCACTGCATGCCACGGATATGATCTGGCTGGGGCACAAGCCCCCGACCCTGATTCTCCGTTTACACCCAATCTTCGGGTTGTAGGGGGGTGGGGCCTGGATGGATTCGTTCGGGCGATGCGCGAAGGCACAACACCGGCTGGACAACAACTGGACACAGAGTATATGCCCTGGGAGGACTTTGGAAGGATGACAGATACCGACCTGGAAGGCATCTTCAGATATCTCGATTCCTGAACTGAATCCGGAGCACGGAGGGTGAGGGGCTAGAGGAGCGACTTTACTGCGCCACCATCGACAACGAGAGCGACACCCGTAATAAAACGGGCTCGCTGACTCACTAGAAATGTCGCGGCGGAAGCGAACTCTTCTTCCGTTCCAATGCGTTTCAACGCACTGCTGGACGCCCATTCTTTTTCAATATCCTCAATGGATCGTCCGGTCTGCTCATTCAGACTCTCAGAAAGGTGAGTGAGCCTGTCGGTCCTGGTATAACCTGGAAGGATTGTGTTGACCGTGATGCCCTTTTCTCCAAGTTCTTCGGAAAGACTCTTTGAAAATCCCTGGACGCCAGCTCTGGAGACATTTGAGAGGTAGAGCGAGGGAATGGGCTGTTTGGCCGATAGTGAGGTGATCATGAGAATGCTCGATAGGGCATTTTCCTCTTTGGCAGCGGTTCTCAGAGCAGGGATTGCGGCGCGGCTCAGGTTGATGGTGCTCATAAGATTGAGCTCGATGGCGTTTCTCCACGCAGACGCGTCCAAGTCGTCAATTTTACCCGTAGGCGGTCCTCCAGCGTTTGTTATGAGGATGTTCAGGCCTCCAAACGCGTCAATAGTCTGCTCAATGCCCCTTTTTATCTGATCCTCGTCCGTTACGTCGCAGACAATGCCCAGAACTCGTTCAGAGGACACTTTGCACTTTTCCATGAGCCACTCCTTCGCTAAGTCGACTCGGAATTGATATCTCGAGCAAATAGCTACTCGGCATCCTTCCCGTAATAACTCTCGAGCGATGGCTCGTCCCAGTCCGCTACTCGCTCCTGCAACAAATGCAGCACGATTTGTTAGTCCCAGATCCATATTAGGCCAATTATTCGCGTGGTCTTAAACGATTATTCGTTTGTCTAAACCACTATATCGACGGAAGTTATGTAGGAATTTCGGCTCTATATACGTAATCGAGCAGCAGGATGCGAAAAAAGGAAGTATCAGTGGAGAGGACGCGAATCAAGACGCAGCTGGCCCCAGCTGCTATCGGCCCGTACAGTCAGGCCGTGATGGTTGGAGATATCCTTTATTGTTCTGGACAGATACCTCTCGACCCCAAGACGGGACA
>CALBJU010000275.1 GCA_937893205.1 uncultured Bacteroidota bacterium | reverse complement strand
GACTCCTCCGAGAACAAATCGCATCCAGCCGATCTGAAGAGGCGATCCGTGTTTCAATGACGCCTTGATGCTTACATTCGTGCCTCCCCAGAGAAGCGAGATGAAAAGAGCAAAGCCGCTGGACAGTAGCCCGACAGGCATGCGCTTTTCTGGTTCGTTTCTATATGTTTCACGGTTCGAGGTCGATTCTTGATCCAAATACTTTCTCAAATTCAACGAAATATGCCATGAGGCAAGCCATTTTACCGCAAGTCGCGGTCATGTCACTCGTATGAGATTTCAGCCTGCTGGAAGGCGGAATCTATTTCGTCCGCTATGGACTCCACGTCCGCGCACACGGCGTATCGGATGTACGAAGGGTCGAAATGCACTCCGATGACGCCTGTGCGCTCGATCATCAGGAAATTGAATTGCTCGGCGCTGTCGATCTCGATCCCGAATGCGCGGGTGGGAGTGTTCCAGAGGGTGAAGAACGCCGCGTCCGGTTCCACCGCGATCAGCATTCCATGTCTTTTGAGCATTTCGATGAAGAAACTCAGGCGAGAACAGAACATTTCACGGCGCTCTTCGATGCTTTCCTGGTCGTTCTCGCAGGCTGATTTGACGCCCGCAGCCATCGCCGCGACGAATCCTTCGTCGGTGTTGCCTTTGACCTTCCCCAGGTCGGCGATGAAATCGGGAGAGCCTGCCATCGCTCCGACCTGCCAGCCCGTGCCGTTTCCGATCACCTTCGAAGCCGAGAAGGCTTCGACCCACGAAAGCTCAGGAAAGTTGACTGCCACCTCAGTAAGCGCGCAGGCCTCGGTGGAGTGGGTGAGTGTTGCGTACGCGCCGTCATTAAACAGGCGTATGTCGTTTTCGACGCAGTGTTCGCACAACCTCTCCCACCATCTTCGATCCGCGACCCGCCCCGATGGATTGTGGGGATAATTAAGCATCAACAGGCGCGTGTTTGGATGGATGTCTTCGGGACTGAACCGGAACGTGTTCTCCTGGTTCAGAGACAGCGCATAGTGCTCAACTCCCAGGTATGTGTTCCAGTCTTTTGGAAACGGATAGCCGGGATCGGTCATGGCGCCAACGGTGATGGTCTGATCCGAGGCGCCGCAGGCCAGGGGTATCAGTCCGAGCATCCGTTTTATACCAGGGATAGGCAGAAAGGCGACGTCCTCTTGCTCGATGCCGTGTCCGACGTTGTATTCGGCGAACATCTTTGCGAAGCCAGGCACGCCGGGGCTGTCGTTATACTGATACCGGTGCATCTCCTCTTTGTCGCTCATGATCGCCGTTGCCGCCGCTTCTCTCGCGCTGAGTAGGGCCGGGCCACGCGGCTCGCCAATCGAAAGATCAATCAGCTTCACGCCCTGCTCCTGCGCCCGCGATCGTCGCGCTCTGATCGCCTGGAACAGGTTCTCTTCTTCGAGTTGCAACCACGATGTCCTCATTGTCGCATGCCTTCCGTATGGTCTCATCTCTTGATCTGCCGGTCGGACATCCGTGACTCTATTCTCACATTGATGCCCTGTCAAGACTGGGGCGATGTGCCGGTTGCAGCCTCACATTTGATCAAAAACGTGCAACAAAACCTCCTGATGTCATGCTGAACTGAGAGATGATTCAGTCCCCGATCGTCTATAATCGGGTAACATGGTATATAGACTAAACCGGCTGATGCGTCAATTGAGGCAGAGGAAGAGCTTAGGAATAGGCCTTCTGCTTCTCATTCTGGTTGTAAGCATCGTCGGCAACGCCCTTACATTTTACTTTTTCGACCGGGCATCGAAACCCGATCTCACAGTGGGTGACGCCTTCTGGTATAGCGTGATATCCATAGCGACAATCGGGTACGGGGATTTGTCGTCGACCTCAGTGGGAGCGAGGATTGGAACCGCGTTCTTCATCGTGTTCGTGGGGTTGGCCGCATTCACCTCCGCGGTTGGTGTCGGCATCGACTGGCTTTTGGAACTTCGAGACAAGGAGCGATCAGGTATGGGGAGCCCAGGAGCCAAGAATCACCTGCTGATTGTCAACTTTCCCAACGAGAGACGGGTTCGGCAGATAATCGACGAGTACCTCCAAGAGCCGAGCCATCGCAAGGCCGAAATTGTGATCGTGACGGACCAGATCGAGTTTCTTCCGTTTACCCAACTCAGGGTGTCCTTCGTTCGAGGCTCGCCGCTGGAGGAAGAGACCTATCATCGGGCCAACGTGCGCGACGCGCGACAGGCCCTGATCTTGAGCACAGGATACGATGACCCCAACAGCGACAGCGTTGTCGCTTCGATAGCCTCTATCCTCGAACACTTGAAGCCTGAGATCAGGAGCATCGCCGAGGTTCTGAACTCCGAGCACGAGCTGCTGTTCCGGGGCGTGAAGAACGTGTCTCTCGTGTACACCTTCCGCATGTCCAACAACCTCATCGTGCAGGAAGCCCAGGACCCAGGGGTGAATATGCTCACTCAGGCCATAACCAGCAATCAGATAGAGGGAACGCTGGTTAGCACGAGGGTCGGGAAAGGCGCAGAGCAATCGTTGTCATACAAAGAAGCTGCGAAACGTCTGCTCGACCACGAGGTCAATCTGGTGGGGATGATTCGAGGCGAGGATGTGCATGTCCGATTTGACGGTCTTGAAGTGACCGAGAATGACCGCCTGGTTTACATCTGCTCGAACCGCATGGACTGGGAGACCGTTCGCCCGTTGTTGACCTCCTGAGCATCGCAGGTAGGATATGCTCTCCTGTAGTTGAATAACCGACGTCAAGCAGCCACGTTATACAGCCACGGAGAGAAAAGATGCCCAATCCCCCCAGAGCGCAAAAAATTCCGAAATCGTCCACCCTGCACGGTGACGCGCGAGTGGACGATTACTTCTGGCTGCGAGATCGGAATTCGCCGGAGGTCACTTCTTACCTGGAGGCCGAAAACGACTACACCCAGGAAATGATGAAGGACACCGAGGAGTTGCAACAGACTCTCTACGACGAGATGGTCGCCCGGACCAAGGAGGATGATACCTCTGTGCCTGCTCGAAAGGCCGACTACTTCTACTACACCCGCAGAGAGAAAGGGCAAAACTACGCGATTCACTGCCGAAAACAAGGCTCTCTTGACGCCGAGGAAGAGATCATCCTGGACGAAAATGAACTGGCTCAGGAGCATGATTACTTCCGAGTCGGAATCTTCTCAGTCAGTCCCGACCACAACACTTTGGCCTACTCGGTGGACACCAATGGCGGCGAGAGCTACGCACTCCGTTTCAAAGACCTGAGCGCCGGTCGCGATCTGGCCGAAATCATCGAGGACACCTACTACTCTTTCGCCTGGAGCAACGACAACCGGACGGTGTTCTATACCCGCATCGACGCGGCCCACCGACCCGATAGGCTGTTCCGTCATGCGCTCGGAACAGACCCGTCAGACGACGTATTGGTCTTCCAGGAGAAGGACGACGCCTTCTTCATGTGGGTACACAAGACCAGGAGCGGGCGATACATTCTGATGGGTCTGGAAAGCAATGTGACCTCAGAGTTCCGCTATCTGGACGCCGACAATCCGTCAGGCGAATTTCGGATGGTCGAGCCGCGGAAGCAAGATGTGGAGTACGACGTCGAGCATCAGGGCGACCGATTTTACATCAGAACCAATCAGGACGCCGTTAACTTCAAGCTGATGAGTGCGCCGGTGACCGACCCTTCCGCCCAAAACTGGGGAGAAGTCATACCTCACGACGACGACGTGATGATCACCGGTATCGACGCCTTTGCAGACTTTCTCGCCATCAGCCAAAGGATTGGCGGTCTCCCGGTCGTCACAATCCGCAGCATGGCAGGAGACGAGCGCCAGATCGAGGTCCAAGAGCCAGTGTACGATATTGGGCTGGGGGATAACCGAGAGTTCGAGTCTGATACGCTGCGTTACGAGTATTCGTCGGGGGTCACGCCTCATTCTGTGTTCGATTACGATGTGAACAATCGAACGCGAGAGTTGAAAAAAGAGACCGAAGTCCTCGGCTACGACAGGACGAATTTCGAGACGTCGCGAATTCATGCGACAGCGCCAGATGGCACAAATGTCCCGATTTCTCTGGTTTTTCGAAAAGGCGCCCTCGATCATGGCCCAGCGCATGTCCTGCTTATGGGGTACGGGTCCTATGGAATCAGCATGGACGTCGGTTTCCGGTCCAACCAGGTGTCTTTGCTGGAGCGCGGAGTCGTAATCGCCACAGCGCATGTAAGAGGCGGTGGAGAGATGGGGCGACGGTGGCACGATAACGGCAAGTACATGCACAAGACCAACACCTTCACCGACTTCATCGCCTGCGCTGAACGCCTCATTGATGCCGGATACACGACGCCAGAGCATCTTGCCGCAACAGGAGGCAGCGCGGGCGGATTGCTGATGGGAGCGGTCACTAACATGCGCCCTGACCTGTTCAGGGCCGTCATCGCCCACGTTCCGTTTGTCGATGTTCTCACCACCATGCTGGATGAGACGCTCCCTCTCACGGTGGGGGAGTGGGAGGAGTGGGGCAACCCGAACCAAGAAGACTACTACCACTACATGAAGTCATATTCTCCTTACGATAACGTAGAAGCTAAAGACTACCCAGACATGCTGATCACCGCAGGCCTCAACGATCCAAGAGTGTCGTACTGGGAGCCGGCCAAGTGGTCGGCGAAGCTGCGCGACATGAAAACCGGCGACAACGTCCTGCTGCTCAAGACAAATATGGGCGCGGGACACGGCGGCGTCTCCGGCAGATATGAGCAGTTCAAGGAAGCCGCCTTCGAGTATGCGTTCATCTTGAAGCGCCTCGGCTTGACACGGTGACGCTGTCTTTTGGCTCCGCATTTTGATGGCGCCAAAGTGAGGACGAAACTTATGACCCACGAATTGATGTCTCACGAACCGGTAGCATCGAACATTGATCTGCTAAGCGCGTGGATCGAGTCGCAGATGGCGTACAGCGGCCAGCCCGGTCTGTCCATCGCGATCATTCGCGATCAGGACATCGTCTGGTCGAAGGGGTTCGGGCATAGCGACGTTGCGTTAGAGACTCCGGCGGCACCGAGCACGATTTATCGTATCGCGTCGATAACCAAACTGTTTACGGCAACCTCGATCATGCAGCTTCGCGACGATGGGAAACTGCAACTCGATGACCCGATCATAAAGCATATCCCGTGGTTCGATATTCAGGACAGGTACCCCGACGCGCCTCCCATAACGATTCGGCACCTAATTACCCATACATCTGGACTCCCTCGTGAAGCCGCTTTCCCATACTGGACCGATTCCGAATTTCCGACCCGTGACCAGATAGTCGGCGCTTTGCCGAATCAGCAAACAGTCCTGCCTACAGAGACTCGTTGGAAATACTCGAACCTTGCTCTCTCGTTGGCGGGCGAGATCGTCGAGACAGTGTCAGGAATCAGCTACCCAGAGTATGTGCAGAGCAATATCCTGGACCCGCTAGGCATGTCCAGCACGTTCGTGAACTCTCCCGACCGCGATCATCCGTCGCTGGCGACCGGGTACGGGCGTCGCGCCCCGAACGGCAAACGACAGGTGAGTCCGTTCACCGATGGAAAAGGCATAACGGCGGCGGCAAATATGTCCACCACCGTGGAAGACCTGGCGAAATTCGCCATGCTTCAGTTTCGCGACGGCGATACAGGCGGCAGGCAGATATTAAAGGGCAGCACGATGCGCGAGATGCATCGAGTCCACTGGCTGGATGAGGAGTGGAAATCGGGATGGGGACTGGGTTTCAATGTCAGCCGGATTGATGGTAGGACATACAACGGTCACGGCGGGTCGGTAAAGGGATTCCGCACTCATGTGCGATTGCGACCCGCTGATAAAATTGGTGTCATCGTGTTCACCAATGCAGATGATGGCAATCCTGAAAAATATGTAGATAAGGCGTTTCAATGGGTCGCGCCTGGCATATTAAGCGTGTTGGATTCGGACGCCGCGCCCGTGCCGTCAAGCAGCGAATGGGAAGCTTATATTGGCAAGTATCAAGGCTCGTCGAGCGACATGCAGGTGTTGCAGTTGGATGGGAAACTGGTTGCCATAGACCCGTCCCAGCCTGACCCACTAGAAAGTCTGACAACTCTGGTCCCATTGGGCGAGCACTCGTTCAGGATAGTAAATCCTTTGGGAGGCTCCGCCCACGGAGAGAAGTTCGTCTTCGAGTTGAATGATCAGGGACAGGTTGAACGCGTATGGGTCGGCGAGAATTATAGCTTCCCGGTTCAAGATTGGTAAAGCCGAGGTGGCGTATAGACATCACACGCGGATGAACTTCTGAACGCTCCGGTCCCCTCGGTCAAAGCCCAGGAAGGTCTCGCTGACCTCGGCGACATAGAAGCTCCCCTGCGAGTCCACCGCGATCCCGTGGGGCGCGCCGAAGAGTCCAGGTCCCGGCTCGTGCTTCACCTTTCCCTTAATCATGGGATTTCGGCTGGGAGAGGTAGGCAGTCCTGAGCCGGTGTCGCTGTCGTCCAACTCCACGCCTGTTCTGCCCCAGCGTGTTAACACCTCGCCTTGCGGGCTTAGAACGCTGACGCTGTGGTCCAACTCGGCAACGTAAAAATTCCCGTCAGGCCCCTTGCGGACTGCGTTTGCCAGGTTCAGATCTGTCCACTCACCGAGGAAGTCCCCATTCGGAGTAAAGAACTGCACGCGGTTGTTGTAGCGGTCGGCGGCGTACACCTTGTCGCCGTCATCCATGTCTACAAAGACGCTGTGGACAGTGTCGAACTCCCCGGGGCCGCTGCCGTTGCCACCCCAAGAGAACCGGAGCTGGCCCTCTGCGTCGAAGCAGTGG
>CALBJU010000274.1 GCA_937893205.1 uncultured Bacteroidota bacterium | reverse complement strand
AACATATATGGGTTGTTCATGACACGCGCTGTCCCATTCTCTTGGGAGATACAGAAACAGTTTCGGGCGGCGGTATATCGAGGCTTGAATTGACTTTTCTAGGAATCAGATTTGACACATGATCCTACTCTTGAAGAATGTCTGATAGCTACTCGTATGCGGGGCTCACCTCAGCGCACGAGCACCACAGGCATCCGCTTGACCTGATTACCAGCCTGCAGGCTCACGAAGTACATCCCGCTCGGGAGGCGATTGCTGTCCAGGCTGACTTCGTGCGATCCGGCGGACAACGCCTCTCCGTCCAGAAGCACCGCGACCCGCTGACCCAACATATTCACGACCTCGATCCGCACAGACGAAGCCTGGGGCAGATCAAACGAAAGCTTAGCTGTCTGGTTGAATGGATTCGGGTAGATGGGCGACAGTGTCACGGATTCCGGCAGTTCGATCTGCTCGGTGTCCGTGATGATGGCCGAGATGCCGAAGAAGTCAACGATATCCTGGAGTACCTGAACCCGTCGGCTTTCCCCATCGATAAGATCCGCAAGTGTGTAAGACAGCACAACCGAACGGCCGCCGCCTGAGGTCTCGGCCTGGACACCCACAGTGCCGTAGCCTTCCTCGACGAACATGGGCCGGCCTTCGTTGTTCGGCGTGAACGTGTCGACTGACGACACACTCGTCTGCTGTGACGACGTGAACCGGCGACCCGTCGCAATCGAATTGTCCTGCCCGCGCAAATCCGTGACGGGGCGATTCCCGTTGTCCCCATCCGATGCCAATTGGATGCCGAAGAGGGCCAGCAATTGCGGATTCGATCTCTGATCGAATCCAAGCGCCTCGCCGCCCTCTAGGTAGACTCTTCCACCCGCGGCCAGATAGTCACGTATGGTTCGAGCGGGAATCTGGGTGAGCGGTACCGGAGCATCCTGGGGAGCGTAGGGCCCGAACGAGAGGAAGACTGCGTCAAACCCTTCGAGAGAGGGGTGGATGATTGGTGTCCGGGAGTAGTGCGTCTCCACACCGGCATTCTGAAGCAGATCGGCAATGAATCGACCACTACGCGAGCCGGTATTACCCGTGCCTTCCCAGACATAGACGCCAGAGTTGACTGAGATGTAATCTGTCAATACCGTGGTCCGGGTGCGTCCATCCCCCGAAGCCGTGAGCGTGACCGAGTAGAAACCCGGCGTGGAATAGGTGAAGCTGGCGAGTGAGGACGTGTTGTCGACGATGCCGTCGCTTTCGTAGTCCCACTCCCAGGCAGTGGCCGATCCGGCTCCGAATGTCGAGAGATCGAAGAAAGTCACCGCGCGCGGTGGTGGTCCCGAGCGTCCGATCGCTGCAAGGGCTGCCCGGAAGATGAAGCCTCGATCGACCATTTTGTCGAGCACCAGGGCTGCGTTAACAGCGCCATTCAGCAAGGTGTCAGCGAGCACGATGGCGCGGGCGGCGTCTTCCGTCGTGCTGCCCGAACCCAGCATCGAGAGGGCCTCCAGGAAGAGCAAGTCAGTAGTTTCCTTGCCGAGCTCATCCCAGACGGAAATCACCGCCGATGACCAGATCTGGCCGTCCGTGTGGATTGAGCCGGTCAAATCGAACGGGTAGTTGCCCGAGTAGTCGACCGTGCGGCTGCCAAAGAATGGTTTCAATCCCCAGCGGCCCATGAGATCGTGGCCCTCGTCGCCTACATTCCAGAGGCCGAGGCTTCGGGTGTACGAGGCTGCCCAGTAGTCTGAGCTGCCTTCGCTAAGTCCTTGCAGTCGACTAAGATTGCCGTCCGTGACCCAGTCGTGGATCCCGTGACCCAGTTCATGCAGAACAATTTCGCCGTCCTCGGCTGCATCCACGCCGCCTTCCCCGAATCGGAGCTGTCCGGTGAACAGGTACTGGGCGTTCACCGTCTGATCACCCCAGTGCGGATCGAACTGAACGCCGCCATCATACTGGATGGGCTTGAGCTCGAAGCCCAGCGTCTCGTTGATGTAGCGCATGGACTGGTCGAGGTGGAAATACGTGTTCACCGCCTCGAACGCGGGGTGGCTGCGCGTGAAGTGGAAGTTGCTGCTGTCTTGTGCGAAGAGGCCCCGATTCGGCACATCGAAATCAGCCACGGCGGCGTACTGCCCAGTCAAATGAAAATTCGTCCCATCGAACGAGATGTCGCGGAGCGTGCGCTCGCGCAACTGGGCGGTCAGTCCCGGGCTGTCCGCGTCGTTTAAGTCTTCGAAGGCGGACGCATCGCCGTACAACACACCGGCCGTCGACATCGGATCGGGATCGAAAACCCAACCCGATCCATCGACCCGGCTCACACCCGCCGACAGATCAGGTGCAGGCGTCGGTTTAGCGCTTGCGGGAGTCGATGCGTTGCTGGTGGCTCGTATATCGCGCAAATGGGAGGTCGGCTCTGAGCGGAAGACCTCTCCGGAAGCGGCATCAACCAGGATCTCCCAGGAGCCTTTGTCCGTGACCATTTCCACGCGGTGGGCCAAACGCCCGGCTCCGAATGGAGCGTAAATCACTTGCTCGTGGGTGGCGTGCCGTGCCTTGTCCGTCTCCAGGAATGCTTCGGCGATGGCAATAGCCTCGTCATCACCCGTCTTGGACGTGAAGACGTCGACGTGCAGGTTCGCCTTGTACCCGTTCGTGACATACCGGACCGTTCCTTCTCTGTCCAAGGTGATGGCGACGCCCGATTGGTAGACTGGAATCCCGTTCACGACCTGCGTGAAGCGCACCCGAGTACCACCCGGTGTTTTGCGGACGGCCTGCAGCACCATGTCGTCGCCACCCGTTTCCATGCCGAGATCTATACCGCGATCCCTGAAGAAGGAGCGGGTGATTTCTTCGGGTGTACCGGCCGCTTTGTAGTCGACCGAGTACAGCACGAGCGGCCGTTCGGTCCGCACGCTGACCCGCGCGGTGGCGCGTACGTGGGACTCTTCAGCTTCGTCCGGGAGCAGGGTGTACTTTTTCAGGGGGATGTCCTGGGCGGAGGCCGGGATGGCCAGGATCAGACCAAGGACGAGCAGGAGCAGTGGCAATCGAGACACGGTGTATGGCTATTGGATTCTGGGTGAGCTCCCAACGCGCGAGAGGGCCTCCTTGATTCGGTGGCGGCTTGGTGCGTATTCATTCCCGGTTAATCAAATCATAGTTGTGGGCCCGAGCCTGCAAAAAGTGCTTGTTATGAGTAGGGCCACGAGGATGAATCTACAATCGCCCGATCCTTCAGCTATTTGTCCAACGAGTACGCCCAATTTTGCCACCACTCAATGGAAACGCCCGGTGGTTCTACCTTCTCCAAGAATATTTCAGAGGCGAACGTAACGATATATCGCCCGTCCGAAGAAATATCAGATCTGCCGGTACCATTTCGTGTCCTCGCCCTTGTAGACGATCCCCATGCCGCCACGGCCCAGTTCTTCGAGGATCTTGTAGTGCGATAAGGACTTGCCAACCATGGTTCAAGGGCTTGGGTTGACGCAAGAAACGAGGAACCTCTCAGAAGTACAATTCTAACTCGAAAGAGTTGATCCAAAACACCAGCAGTCACCGTCGAAACGGCTTTGCGGAGATGCCGGAATAAGTAGACGCAACGGACTTAAAATCCTCTGCGCATTCAGGGTGTATGTAACCAGCGCACAGCGGGGCTCTCACGGTCTGAATTTTATGTAGTCTCGATTTTCCGATCAAATAAATATGTTTACCCGTCCAGACTGATCTATCGGTACATCCGAAATGGGACCCGGGGGTTCCTAGCTACATGATGAGGAGCGACGGAATGCTTTCTGCTTCCTCAACTCAATCCTTAACCTGCTAAAGCAATCCTTTGCGTTATCTATTTAAACCCATGGACTTACGGTCATTCTATTTGACTTGTGAGCAGAGTCGAACCGCACGCCTGTTCAATTCAGATCCTGGGACTTTGCTTGTGCCTTCTCTGTCACCCATTATTTTTACTTTCCCAGTAATCGGTCTTATTTGAGCAATTAAGCCTCTTTTTCAGTCATATTTGCTTAATCGTCAACCTATGGACCAGGAGGTCGGGGGTTCGACCGTCGGAACGCACAGCGTTCCGACGGTTGAGGCGCGAAGCGCCGAATAATTCCGCCCGGGCACGCCAGAAAGTCGAGCTTCCAGGACAATCCCCTTAAAGCACGGTTCAACAACCCTTTTTCAAACTCTATTGGGTGAGATTCTACCTCTGTGAATCAAAAGATGTATAAATAGTGTCACAAAATATTTTGTCTTTGGACTTCGATTGAATAAACTAGTCGCGGGGAGGAATTCTCGTAATCAAGAACTGATATCCTGAGGAAAACATGGACTATTTGAAAACCACTCTTCGTGTCGGCCTGGTGTTTGTCATATTGACGGCATTTGTTGAAATCCCGTATGCAGCCGCCATCACCGCCGCTCTGGGACTTGCTCTTGGCGTGCAACGTGACACTGGAGATCTCATGAGAACCTTTGTAATTGCGATCGGTCTTTCGATTGTCGCAGGAGCATTGAGTGAGATTCCAGCCGTTGGCGGGTACTTGACCGATATTCTAACCAATCTCGCTGCTCTGGCTGCAGCCTCTGCAGTTGGAGTTCTTGGTAGGTGGGCATGGGAACAGGCCGGAGCTTAATCCCAACGGCTCTTATTCATCTGGTATGCTCTTATTCATCTGATATGATAGAGCTTCGAAACTTGCTTCTGTCGCAAGTCCAAAATAGATGGAACTACGATTATGGTACCTAGAAAGGCGAATCGGCTTCACGCCGATTCGCCTTTTTACTTTTCGCACTGAGCGTCAGACCAGCGAGAGAAAGGGTCCATTGGAGCTACGCATCCTCGCCCGTTCTGTGGACTAGTGGGTATTCGCCGCGGAGAACTCGACAGTTGCCAATACATCCTCCCACATGACGGCCAGTGTTCCACCATCTTTAGTCATATCTACGAAGGCAATCGTTAGCTGATCGAATGACATGGGAGCTTCTTTCAGCGCCATTGGGGCACGTAGCGCGTCCTTCTCTTCCACGTATCCAAATGATCCCCAGAGCCCGGCTTCTTCTGAGCGAAAACCTGGCCTCACTATGTGATTCGACAAGATCAGCGTCCATTCATTTTCTGCCAGGTCAATGAAGAACGAATATTCACCGGCAGGTAGATGTTCACCATCGAAGATCAGATCAGTTTCGGTCGTAAACACGGTAGTCTTATTTGCACCTGCCCGCCACACCGGCGCGTCAGAATTGACGACCTCGCCGTAGGATTCTCCTTCGCCGAAGATCATAGTGCGACCGCGAAGAATTGGTCGGCCATAATCGACAGCCACCCAACTTCCGCCACCGTAATCTCCGTCATCGTAGGATCCGCCAACCTGTGTGGCAGCTTCCCCGCGAGGTGAGGCAGGCCGCATCTGAGCGATGGCTAATGAAGGGGCTAAAAGTAGAGCAACAAATAAAAGTGGTGTTATGCGCATTTTTCCGAATGAGTTGATTATTCCTTTGAAGTCGTGAGTGCGAAGTGTCCACGTGGAATGTGGAAATAATAGTCGAGGTGATCATCCGTGGAACAATGTCGGCTGGCCAACTCGAAGCTCACTTCAATGCCCACGACGTTCGGCATGGCGCCGATATGTATTGACTGACCACTCCGAAGATTTCCACTACAAAGATAATGCTGCCACTCAAACAATCTCATCATTATGACCTCTTCATTACGACAACGCAATGAGTGGAACGGTAGCTCCAGTGCATTCTCTTCTACCATCCGCACATTTTACCGCTGTTCTGCTCGTCGAGCCAGCGTCGGAGCGGTTCGTAATACTCGAGCAGTGCAGAAGCGTCCATGTTTCGCTCTCCAGTCAGGGCTTCGAGTGCATCCGGCCATGGATACTGTCTTCCCATTTCCATGAACACTTTCAGCCGCGCGCCAGCCTCTTTGCTTCCGTATATCGAACAAAGGTGTAGGGGACCTTCCTGGCCAGCAATCTCACAGAGTGCCCGGTGGAATTGGAACTGGACGATCTGCGACACAAAATACCTCGTGTACGGGACGTTTGTTGGGATATGGCGTCTCGTTCCAGGGTCAAAAAGATGTTCAGGACGTTTTACCGGCGGTGCGATTCCCTGGAACTCTTCTCGAAGCTCCCACCATCCGCGGTTGTAGTCTTCTGGCCCGATTTCACCACTGAACACTTTCCAGCGCCACCGGTCGATCATCAGGCCATTCGGCACTGAGATCACCTTGCCCAGCGCACTGCGAAGGAGCACCGCAATATCACTGGCATTTTCAGGCTCCCGTTCCAACAGATTTGTCTCTACCAGATATCGCGGGGTCAGAGACAGTGCCATCGTGCTACCCAGAGCCTCGTGAAATCCGTAGTTGGCGCTCGCCCTGAAAAGAGTAGGCTGGTCTTGATACGCCCGCTGGTAGATGTTATGACCGATTTCGTGATGCACCGTCTGCAGGCTCCTTCCGGTGATCTCGATACACATCTTTATGCGAATATCGTCCTTGTCATCCAGGTCCCACGCACTAGCACCGCACACGACGTCTCGATCGGCTGGCCGCTTGAACATGGAGCGCTCCCAGAACGTATCGGGTAGAGGATCGAGGCCCAGTGATGTGAAAAACCGCTCGCCATACTCAGCCATACCGCGTTCGTCCAGTCCTTTCTCCTGCAATATTGCAGTCAGATCGTAACCGGGATCTGCGTTTTCGGGCACCATAAGTTCAAATAGATTCGCCCATCCCGAGCTGGACATGCTTCCCAACAGGTGCGCGGGTATCGGTTCGCCCTCGCGCACAACCTCTTCACCGTACAAATCTTGAAGGGTATCACGCGTTAAGCAATGCAGGGCGACGTATAGGGGCTTTACCTGCTCCCAAACCCGGTCCAAATCATAGATAAAATCGTCTGGATCCATATCATAGGTGGAGCGCCACATCTCACCCAGATCGGCAAAACCAAGCTCGCGAGCCCCTTCATTCATCAGTTCTGCAAAGCGCGTGTACTTTTCGCGCATGGGTGGTGTCGCGAGTCTACCAACTTGCCAGGCGAACTTCAGGCTGTCTGGATCTCGGCTCGTCCTCATGATCCGGTTGAGTTCGTCAATTTCGTAACAGGTCCCGTCTTCATCACAGTACTCAGGTCGAGCAGCCATCGAAGTGAGCTCGGTGTAGAGTCTCGATACCTCCGCGTTGAGGGCTGGATCTCCCGGAGCCGGCGTCACGAGCAGGGATCGGAGGATGTCGAATTTTCGTCGGAGTTCGGACGGCAGTTCCACATCATCATAGCGCCCGGCGTCCTTGACAAACTGGATTGAGGCGGCGCCAAATGCGTCGCTGGCGTCTGCCACAATTTGTTCAGTGTCGTGCGTGATGTAAGTCCATTGTACCCACTTCGCCCGAAGCAGCTTCAACCCGAGATCTTCAAGTTCATTTTCCACCTGAGCAATGAAGGCGACTGCCTCCTCCATACTCGCCTGATTCTCACCTGGTTCGCCCTGATTATCCTGCGCGAGCACGCACGAAGTCGAGATCCAGGCAAGGCTGACTGCTACTAGAAATGCGGCATAGCGGGATAGAGTAGTATTCACGAGGGGCCTCTTCGTTTAGTACCCGGTGGTGGATTCCCGACAGTAGGGAGATTTTAACGGTACTATCAATAATGCGAGAGTGCAAACACATGACGGGCACGACAACGCCAGAGGAGCGGCCTCGAGCCGTGTTAAACTCGGAACAGGTAGCTCAACTTCATGAAGAAGCCGTCGGCTTGGCGCGTCAGATTGCGAAATCGGTACGTGTCCTCTTCGCTCATCGCTGTTCCGTACCCGACGAATACGACAGTCCCAGGTGTCGGACGATAGGAAAGCAGGAAGTCCGCCTGGATATTGTTCGTACGCCGGCTGTCCGCCTTCACGTAGCTCCCGTCGTCCGAAAGGAAATAAATGGGAAGATCGGTCCTCGAGTCATCCCGGAGAGCATCTTTGTATAACGAGCGATACTGACCGACAAAGCGAACAAACAAGGTTGGTGTCACCTGATATTCGATTTTGAGCCTCGGAACACGGCTCAACGAAACCAGTGATTTGTCCGAAGCCCTAAAATGCTGCTGATGGTCATATCTCAGCTCGAAGCGTAACTGATCTGTAGGCGTGTACCTGCCTTCCAATTCAATAGTCCGGATGTTTGCGTCGGCCCACTCGTCATAGTTGGGATCCCGGCCAAATGCATATCGGATAAATCCTGAGAAGCGATTGAACTGAGGAGTCGAAAGGGTGATCATCGGACCGATGTTGAACAGATTCGGAACGCCTTTGTAAGGCTCAAAACCAGCATCCGTTTTGAGGTAGTAGTGGGTGAAGAAGTTGCCAGGATAGCCGAATGTCTCTATCCAGGTAAAAATTCTCAGACCCCATCCGCCCCGCATCTGGAAACTAAAGGTCGGATAGAATCTGATATCTTCTGGATCGTCGCCGTTCATGAAGCCGTCGTAATCCCACGCCCCCGACAGGCGGAACGAAAGGGTTGACCTTTCAAGAAAATCGCCTTCGTTTCCGTAAATGGTTCTCACGACATTTGCGCCGATAGACACTTGGTTGCCACGACTCAGAAAGCCGACTGCGGGGTCGAAATCGGCATGATAACCGCTCGTGTTGAGTCCGCCGGACCATTTCCGGGTGGATACACTGGCGCTCGCGTTCCACATAGGTGCCAGGCCATCAATGTCGGACGTGGAACTGAATCCTGTTTGCGCGCGAAAGGAATACTTGTCCCTCGCAATAACATTTCCATCGATGGCGAACACCCGATTTGCCCAGTCATCGTGCATTCGGTCCGTGTAGACCACGCCCACGCTGTTTTGTGCGCCCAGGTCTCTTTTCAGACGGATCGCGTTCACGTAGGCCGCATCCACATCAGCGATCGAGGGTCCAGCGTTGTCCACGGCTGATAACGCCGCGATGGTAGTGGATCCAGACTTTCCTGCCACTTTAACCGCGGCAAGTGGATTGGCGATGCTCCGGGTATAAATAAGCCGGGTCGGTGTCCTGAACATTTCGATGCCATCCAGGAAGAACGGGCGTTTTTCCGGAAAGGATACAGACCGGCGTGGATCGTAGTTAATCTGGACTACATCGGCCTCAATTTGCGAAAAGTCCGGATTCAGGGTCGCATTCAGAACCATATTCGAGGAGAGGCCATATCGTACGTTCAACCCTAATGGGTCGGTCGTGTCTCTCTCAAACGTTTCTGGATCGGGACCTCTTTTCAAGGCTCCACGGATTTCCGGATTGATATCCAGAACGCGTCCGCGGCTCAACTCTGAGAGTCCAGAAAGCGAGCCATTTTGCGCGAGAAACGAAGCTCCACCCAGCCGGACGCCACTCCATGACGACCAGTAGCCCGAGTGTTGGACTTTGCGAAGCACGTTAAATCCCCAATTTTGTGATGCAGATTTGCCGAAACGGAGACTCTTGAAGGGGATTTCAATCTCCACAACGTAGCCAGATTCGGTCAGTCGTCCTTGAGAGGTGAACACATAGTCCGGGTTTTCATCGACCGAGAACGCTTCCCCGCCGCCGCGTCCAAACCCACTAGAAGACGATGCGTCTCTGAGCGTACCATCAGCTTGCTGTCCTATCGGATTGACGATGAAAGCAAAAGCCGAACGCTGATCGTCATACGTATCCAACACGATCAGTATGCGATCGTCGTTGTCCAGATTGTCGCGGTCAGCCAGGGTGGAACGTACTTCTCCGTGGATCTCTTCCGCCTCAATCCCGATGTAAAGAGCGCTTGAATCGTACCACAGCAGAACCTTCGTGCCGTCTTCAGCCGGCCTTCCATCCACCGGGGTATACTGCATGAAATCGCCTGTCACTGCGGCCTGGCTCCATACTTCTTCATTCAAGTATCCGTCGATGGACATCACGGGAATTTCCAATTTCGGAATGGCGATCTCCAGATCAGACCTGCGAGAAACAGACCGCTCTTGTGCAAGAGACGGCGCGAGAGCGAACAGACATAATCCAACAATGCTCAAGAATGGTTTGATCGACGGCATGGGCTCAGAGGTTATTCCGGGTAGAGCCGCCAATCTACCATCTGGACGCTAGTAAAAGATGCGTCGAGCACCGCCTTCACACCCAACCACCCCTCACTCATACCTTAGCGCTTCCACAGGATTGGCTCGTGACACCTGGAGTGCTCGGTAGCTGATGCTTAGCCAGGCGATCAACATCGCTCCAAGTGTAGCAGAAATGAAGATCCAGGGTGCTATTTCAGAGCGGAACGGATAGTTCTGAAGCCAGCTGTCTGCCGCATAGTAGGCAACGGGCCAGGCGATGACGTTGGCAATCAGAACCAGACGCGCGAGGTCTTTGGAGAGCAACATCACCACGGATCTGCCGGATGCTCCCAGCGCTTTGCGGATCCCCATCTCTCTCGTGCGTCGTTCGAGGACTATGAGGACTCAGAGGGCAATGAGCGCTCTCGCACGGTCGAAGATGTCCGGTGGCGCATGCTCTTTGGGCGGTCTGTCGACTGAATCAGTTATTTGTTGACGTTTCCGCGATCCAGCTCAGAATGCATGAAATGGACGACAACAAGCAGGCCCCATCGCCTCTTCAAGGCCCTCCAGATTGCGTGAAAAACGCCTTTTTGAATCGTATACTGACCTCTTGGCAACCGATATCGCGCGAAACAGCTCTCCAAGATTCAGATCATGAAAAACTACCTGTCCGCTCTCTTCCTTCTGCTTTTTGTCCTGACGGCTAACGCCCAGTCCTATTACTCCGAAAGTCAGGGATCCTTTCTTGGATTCGGAGGAGCCGTGGCGATATCTGACGGTGAGGTCTTTGTCGGGTCTGCGACTATCAGCTGGCCGAGGGGATCGGACCCGGCTGGAGAAGTCTACATTTATCGCCGCGATGATCAAGGCGAGTGGGCCGAAGCAACAAGGCTTCAGGCAAAGGACGGGATGCTGGGCGACGATTTCGGCCGATCTATTCTGGTCGATGGTGCCCGCTTGCTGGTGGGCGCCCCGGGAGTGAAGGCCGTCTACGTGTTTGAAAAGAAAGATGGCGAGTGGAGCGAAACAGCCAAAGTGGAAGCCTCCGGCTTGAAAGAGGGCGCGGAGTTCGCCGGAGCCTATGCGCGAGGTGGATACCGCCCTCAGACGATGACGACCGTTGAAAACAACGTTCTGGTCACCTCTTACAACGCCGACACGAACGAGGGGGCCGTGCACGTCATTCACCAGATGGGAATGATGTGGATGGACATGGGCGTCCTCACTGAAGCAAATGCCTGGTCCCTCGCTTCATCCGGGAGTACGCTCTTCATCGGTACGCCGAGTGTTGACGGCGATAAGGGCGGTGTCCTGATCTACGAGTATGTGGACAGTCGGAATTGGGTCCATTCAGCGACCCTCACTGAAGATGAACTGGAAGAAGGCGCCCTCTTCGGCCGTTCTCTGGCCGCGGACGGCGGACGCCTCTACGTTGGGGCAATGGGCCACGCAGGCGCAGGCGGAGTTCTGGTCTATGAAAAAAATTCAGAAGGTGCATGGACACGTTCTCACACCCTGATGCCTCCCGCTGCTGACGAAGAATCGAGAAGGCGGCCTCAGTTTGGTCTCGGACTGGCCGTATCTGAAGGCACACTGATGGTTGGCGCTCGAAACGCGGTTTTCACGTTCGATACGAATGATCTGGACGCCGGATACACGGTGCTCGAAGCGCCTGACGATCGCACTTCGAGAGGATTTGGAGTGGGAATCGCCCTCGAAGGGGATGTGGCCGTCCTCGGCTCACCCAATGCCGACTACGAAGCGGGCATCGCTTCCCTGTTTGAACGATCAAACTCCGGAAATTGGGCTCGCGCCAGCGTTTTCGAAAACGACATCAACTACTATGAATCGATTTCGGGCGAAAAGAGGGAGTGTGAGGAAGGCCTGGTCGCCGATCTGTTTCCCTGCGATGACGTTGACCTGATTTCCTTCATATCGGCAAGCGAGATGGTGAACGACCGCGGAGCACAATTGAACGACATCTGGGGCTGGACCGATCCGGAAACCGGGCGGGAATGGGTGCTGGCTGCCCGCACCGACGGCCTCTCCTTTGTGGACATCGGAGACCCGTCTCATCCGAGGGTGGTCGGTCAACTCATGCGCACCGAAGGATCCCCGGGGAGCACATGGAGGGATGTCAAAGTGTATAAAGATCATGCTTATATCGTCTCTGGCGGCGCCGAAAATCACGGTATGCAGATATTCGACCTCACGCAGCTTCGCGATGTGGATGTGGCCGACATGCCCGTCGACTTCCAGGAAACGGCGCGCTACACCGGCATTGCCAGCGCGCACAACCTCATTATCAATGAAGACACGGGATTTGGCTATGCGGTAGGAACCGGACGCAGCGCAGAAGGCTGCGGTGGTCAGCTGCACATGATCGATCTGCACGATCCCCTCAATCCAACATTTGCAGGATGCTTCAACGATCCAAACTCTGGTGGAACGCACGATGCACAATGCGTCATTTATCATGGCAGCGACAATGACTACAATGGAAAGGAAATCTGTCTCAACTCAAACGGACGCTCCTTCTTGATCGCCGATGTCACAGACAAGAGCAATCCGGTGACAGTAGCCAATGCGACCTATCCCAACACTGCCTACACGCACCAGGGATGGCTCAGTGAGGATCACAATTATTTCTACATGAATGACGAGCTCGACGAGATGAATAAGATATTCGATCGGACGCGCACACTCGTCTGGGATGTGAGTGATCTGGATGACCCTCTGCTCGTCAAAGAAGTGTTTCTCAGTAACGGAGCCAGCGACCACAATCTCTTTGTGAAAGGCAATTTCGTCTACGAGTCGAATTACAATGCGGGCCTTGTCATCCTGGATATCACCGATCCTACCAACCCGGTGGAAGTTGGCCACTTCGACACGGCCCCCAACGCCGAAAATATTTATGGATTTGCGGGATCTTGGGGAAATTATCCGTTCTTCGAAAGCGGCATTATCGCCGTAAGCAGCAAAACCGAGGGTCTTTTCCTCGTTCGGAAAAGGGAGATAGATCTGTAGGTAGTGGCGACTCCCATCTCCACGGATAGCCCGGATTAAGCTGGTTCGACACGAAGACGCGCTCGCAGAGTGTTTCTGGTCGAATGGTGACATTTCGATCAAGTACTTGTCACTCGTTGCGATCCGTCTCTCAGCCGGATCGCAATCGGGTAGAGCTCTGCATCTACATGACTGGCCGCCGGACTATTCCTGACTCACTGCTCCCAAAATGTGTCGCGAAATCACTTCGAGTGCCGCTGTCGCCGTCTCGTTTTCGCCCCCGAATTCCTGGTGCACGTTCTGATGACTGGTCGTTATAACCACCACAAGATTTCTTGCGGGAGATACATAGATGTACTGTCCGCCGTATCCCCACGCGAAGTACGAGGAGACGCCGTAGGTCTCGTCTGTCCACCACAGGTATCCGTACGAAATATTGGTCAGACCCGCGTGATTCAGCGTGAACGCAAACTTGGAGGAGGTGGCTTCATCAACCCACGCTCCAGGTATGATCTGGCGATCACCGGACATGCCACGCTGTAAAAAGAGTTGACCGATCTTGGCAAGGTCTCGCGCGTGGAGATCGATTCCCGCACCGCCATTTGGGTATCCAGAATCAAACATCTCCCACTCTCGATCGATTATCCCGAGCGGATGAAAGAGTCGACTGTCCGCATAGCTGATGAACGATTGACCCACCAGTTCGGAGGTCAGCACACTCAGCAGATGGACGGCTGCAGAATTATACGAGTGCACCGTTCCTGCAGGGTACAGCAGGGGCTGGTCGATCAAGAAGGCTTCGGTGTCGGACGAGCGTATCCAGGCGCCATATCCATCACCGGTCCATCCCCCGGCCATCATCGGCAACGGCGGAGACCTCGAGGGCGAGGATGTGCATTACCTCGAAGGCGACATGGCTACGACAGGTTATCTCTCCGTACCGGAAGGCGACGGCCCATTTCCTTCTCTCGTGATCATCCACGAGTGGAATGGGTTGACAGACCGCGTGCGCCAACTCGCGGACGATTTTGCAGCCGAGGGCTACGTCACGCTAGCTGCTGACCTCTACTCGGGAGAGCTTGGTACCAACCGCGATGAGAACATCGCCCTCATGACGGCTGCTGGCGAAGACATGCCCGGCGTCATCGCAAACCTCGATGCGGCCGTATCACTCCTGCGTGCTCGCGAAGATGTAACTGGACGTGTCGGCACCATGGGTTGGTGCTTTGGAGGTGGAATCGCTCTCATTCGGCCTCGACGGCGTCGATCACGAAGCTACTGCCATCTTTTACGGCCGCCTTGTCGACGACCCGGAAGTGCTGGCTTCCATGAGTCATGAAGTATATGGCACGTTTGCGCAACTCGACGGAGGCCCGGCGCCCGAGCATGTCGAAGCCTTCGAAGCCGCTCTCGAGGCTGCAGGAATAGAAAACGGTCTCCACATCTATGACGAAGTCAGTCACGGATTCTGGCTTCGTGTCGATCAGGACCTGGAAACGCGATCAGCTCCTAGGCTCGACGCCTGGAGTAGGCTGAAGGCTTACCTCGAACGCACACTGCAGTCGTAGAACCGGCCGCGTAGCTCGACGTCCGCGCTCGCGCCACTAATTAAAGTATTTGTCGATCACCCACTGGGGTTGGTGACGATCGGGTCGCCTGTTGATCGCTGAATAATCAAACTCCTGCGAATCCAGGGAGTCGACCCAAAGTGGATGTGGGTCGTCCATGGCTTCGTGTTCCACTACCATGATCGCCATTAGGCGATTTACCTGATCGGCGTACGCGGTATCGGCCGAGAGATCATTCATTTCGAACGGGTCATTCTCCAGGTCAAATAATTGGATGCGATCGATTCGTGGATAGCGGATCAGTTTCCACCGGTCATCCCTCACAGCGCGATGAATGTTTTGAAAGGTTGTGTACAAAACGTCTCGCGGACCATCAGAATCGCCTCTCATGAGATCAGTAAGGTCATGGCCATCGACCCCGCTGGGCATTTCGAACCCTGTCATCGTCGAAATGGTCGGAAACAGGTCATAGAGCACGACCAGAGCATCTGAGGAGCCCGATTCAATGCCGGGACCCGCAATAATCAGCGGAACGTGCGTGCTGTGTTCATAAAGGCTCTGTTTCCCCAGCAGACCATGGCTGCCCAGTGCGAGGCCGTTGTCGGCCGCAAAAATCACGATGGTGTTCTCGCTGAGCCCGTTGCTTTCGAGCGCATCGATCAAGTCTCCGATCCGGGCGTCCATGTGGGTTATCAGACCGTAATACTCCGCCAGTTGGCTACGAACATCTTCCGCAGGGCGGGGCCATGCAGCCAACCGTTCGTCCCTACCCGTCATCCATCCATTGTGGAAAGGATGCACGGGCAGATAATTGGGCGGAAGAGGCGGTCGGTCCTCCAGGTTCATTGTCATGAATTCCGGCTTCGGAGTCCGAGGATCGTGCGGTGTGGTAAAGGAGACGTATGCAAGGAACGGCGCCGTCGTATCGGATTCCATATGCCGGTCTATAAAGTCGATCGCAGCGTCGGCAAACACGTCCGTCGAAAATCCTTTGCGCACAATCTCTGTGAATTGCCCGTCGGCCAGGAGGTCCTGAACCGGAGCGGCATCGTGATCACTCATTCCTCCAAAAAAGATGTCTTTACCATCTGAAAAGCTCCGGGCGAACGATTCCCGACTCTGATGCCATTTTCCCGTTCCAAACGTCACATATCCGCTGTTTCGTAGTTGTTCTGGAAAAGTCGCAACCGTATCCAGTTTGTCATAAACATGATAGAGGCTGCGGCCGCTCATCAACATGGCCCGGCTCGGCGCGCACACGGCGCCATGAATGGAGCCCATGATGTGCGCCTCTCGAAAATTGAATCCGACGCGCGAAAGCTCATCTATCGAAGGTGTACTGACGAACTGATTACCATACGCCCCGACGGCATCTGCACGCTGGTCATCTGAAAAAATAAACAGAATATTGGGCCGCTCCACCGTTTGGTCGACACGACAGGCAGAGAGCGCGAGAACCAATAACACCGTGACGGGCAGCGTCCGCCGAACCGAGAAATAGTGCATGATCGAATTGGGCTTAGTTGACATGGTGGGCAATTTTGCTCCTAAAGTAGCAGAAAGTCATCATAAGGAGGCGTCTGTCCAACCAGCATGGAGTTGTCTGCTATTTTCGCTCGTTCAAACGTATACATATCGAATCATATCGAATCATATCGAATTGAAGATCAAATGTTTGTCATGTCTATTTTTTTCGTTATTATGTACATGACATATGCCTCATGTACACGGAAAGCGCATGACCTTCGCACCGGAAAAACCCTTTAATGACTTACCTGATCTACCGCCCGATTCTACGTTTTCCGAATCTCGCGAGATCATTCAGCTTACCATTGAAGCCAGAACTGCACTGGCTGAGTTGAAGGGTACGTGCCGCACGCTACCAAACCCGGATATTCTTCTGGAAACGATTTCTCTTCAGGAGAGCAAAGACTCTTCGGAAATCGAAAACATCGTAACCACGCAGGATGAGCTTTTCCAGGCAGATGCCCTGAGTGGCATTTCGTCAAGTTGGGAAGGATCAGGACCAGCAAAAGAAGTTCTCCGCTATCGCCTCTCCATGAAGATGGGGATGGATAAGATGAACGCAAATGGCCTGATCACTACAAACTTGTTGGTATCCATCCAACAACAGCTTCGCAATACGGAGGCTGGTATTCGACAGCAAATGGGCACAGTCATTTCCAACCCTGAGAGTGGCACCATTATTTACACCCCTCCCTCCGGTGAAGCTCTCATTCGCAAAAAACTTGCTGCTCTCGAAGTTTTTATCCATGAAAACAAGGAATTAGATCCGGTAATTTGTCTAGCACTGATACACTACCAGTTCGAAGCAATTCATCCATTTTATGACGGTAATGGGCGAACCGGCCGCATTTTAAATGTTTTATATCTGATTCAACGCGGACTTTTAGAGCATCCAGTACTCTACCTGAGCCGGTACATTCTTCTTCATCGCTCAGAGTACTACACGCGGTTACGAGCAGTGACTGAACGAGGAGATTGGGCCGGATGGGTCTCGTTTATCTTAACTGGGGTTCGAGAAACATCGAAGTGGACACTTGCCTCAATTATCCAGCTTAACAAGGCGATCGATGAAGCCGCGGATCTCTCTCGAACCAGGATGAAATCTGGCTACTCTCGAGAACTTATCGACCTCATATTTAAACACCCGTATTGCAAGATTGGCCATCTCGTCGACGCAGGAATCGCTGGGCGAGTCACGGCTTCCCGCTACCTGAATCAGCTTGAAAAACTTGGCATCCTGACCTCGATTCAAATACATCGAGATAAGTACTTTATTAATACTGCTATCATGCGCAGCCTGGATGTGCTACTTCCAGATAAAAGAGATTAGGCGTCCGATGCACGACGAAGGATATATCAAATTCAACACCGATTGGACCGAGGGTCCGCCCGTGAGTTGGCATAAGATCCGCACGCTCAGTGAGTGGCGGCAGCAGATGTACAAGGTCGGGCTGATCGGCGCCCTTCCCGACGGTGTCGGATACGGGAATATCAGCGTACGGGACAATCCTCCGCGTGAGTTCCTCATCACCGGGGCCTCGACTGGAAACGTCCGGGAACTCGGGCGGGAGCATTTCACCCGAATACTGGACTACAATTTTGAAGAAAACCGCGTGTCGTGTATCGGTCCCATCACGGCGTCCTCCGAGACGATGAGCCATGCGGCCTTCTACACCGCATCGAGATCCATTGGCGCTGTGATTCACATCCACAACGCGTACCTCTGGAATACGTACTGCAATGAGTTGCCTACCACATCGCCACACATCACCTACGGAACTCCGGAAATGGCGTACGAGATCATCAGGCTGCTTACCGCGAAAGAGCGACCCTCAAAACAACTCGTCATCATGGGTGGCCACGAAGACGGCGTAATGGCCTACGGAAACAGCCTTGGACACGCCGCGTCCATCCTGCTGAACTGCTGCGATCGCCTGTTTCGACCGGAAAAAGTCTGAGGGGACTCCTCAGGCCTCGATCATCTCTATCAATTTTTCGGCCGCGTATTCGACAAAGGCCGGGTCCTCGGCATTATAATCGAGTGCTTCGACCGTTATCGTATCAGGAAGATTACGCTGTAGCAAGTCCCAGTAGATCTGGTCCAGTTCCGGATTATAGAGGGCACCACCCTTTGCCGAGTAACTGCTCACTCCTTTCAACGGCATCAGAAAAACGGCATTCCCCGTCGTGTGTTCGAGCCGCTCGCCGATTGCTTCCGCTACACGGGCCTGCTGATCTGCATTCAAGCGCGGAACGAAAACGAATGGTGAGTGCCAGACAATTTGGTGGTCGTCCCAGCCGTCGGGGACCTTGTTGGGCTCACTGACAAGAATACCGAGATGTTCGGAGCCTCCTGGACAGATAACCTGGGGCAGTCCAAGTTTGCCAGCCACGGTAAGCCGTTCGGGTCCTGAGGCGCGGAGCACTCCATATACTCCATCAGCTATTTCACCCATCGCATAATCAAAGACTGCAGTGATGATACCCTCTTTCATCATCTGCTCCATGGCCTCTCCACCCGCTCCAATGGCGTGGAAGGTGATCACCTCATATCCAGCGGCCTCGAATACGGTCAGCGCGTGCATCGCTCCCTGGGTCAACACACCCAGATTGGTCATTCCTATGACTCCCTTGGCAGTCGATCTGGTTATGCTTCTCTCAACCTGGGCCATACCCCAGGCGCACGCCGCAGCATTCGCTAATATTTTGCGGGAGAACACGTTAAGACCAAGAATATCGCTCACGGCGAACATCATGGTGATGTCCTTGATTCCAACAAACGGCGACGTATCTCCGGATGCTGCCGTTGAGAGCATCACCTTGGGAAATCCGTACGGAAGCGCCTGTAGGACGGGCGCGCAGGTGGATGTCCCCTGCGTTCCACCAAGCGTTACGACGGCATCAATGGCGCCGGATTCCTGGAGCTTTAGCATCGTTTTCGTCGCGCCGGCTATCACAAATGGGCTGGCCTTCGCACGGCTCGGATTGTCGAGCAATTCCGCCAGTGAACCACCCCCCGCTTCGATGATTTCTTCCCTGGACACATCCGCTACTACCCCCGGCTCACCAATGACCCCGATGTCGATGAGCATGGCTTCTCCACCCAGAGCCTCGATTTCGCTCCGCATGAAGTCGGCTTCTGCGGCTTTCGTGTCGAGCGTGGCTAAAATCGCGATGGTTTTCATTCTTCGCGCCTGGGTTAATTTGAGAAAAGCAGATTAATTGGAGAAACGCAGGCTGGCGAACTCTGATGCGGCCTCGGTGACCGCCCGCTCGATGGGCAAACGCTCGGTCGAGGACCCGGTCCAGAATCCATGGCCCGACGTATTGTCCAACATGTACTGAGCATCAGCCGGATTCTCCATCGCAGCGCCATGAGCAATCAGAATCACGTCCGGGTGGACTTCCCGACACTTCTGGTAGGCATACTCTGTCTGCTCGGCAGTTTGCTCAATGGTCAAACCGCTGTCATAACCCTTCAGCCCCCCTTTCGTAGTGCCAGCGTGGTAACAGAAAATGTGAGGTCTGGCCTTCTCGCAGACTGCGATCGAGTCTTCGAGCGTGAAGCCCAGTCCGATCGTAACCATATCCATCTCTTCCCTTGCCAGCTTCAGCATGTCAATTTCGTTCTGCAGCGTGATACCGGCGGATGTCAGCACCTTATAGATCTCCGAATCATGATCGACATATGAAATGGAGGGGCCGATATTGGAGACAGACTGGACGCCCATGTCTTTACACTCCTGCAACACCATGCGCATGTCTTTCAGTGGATCATTCGCATTGAGGCACGCGCACACGAAGGCTTTGCCCTCCATCGCGGGCATTATGTCCTCGCGGGTGTAATCGAGCGTTTGTCGATTCGAATCCAGAATGGGCCACATCATGGCCATCGTGCCCATGCCATTGCCGCGCAGTCGTGCACCCGAAAACGTGTTCACGCAGTCCGTACCACATTTTTCCAGCAATTTGGCTACCAACCCGCTTCCAGCTGAAGAAATCATTATCGGAATACGCTGATCTACTTTCGCCTTAAGATTGGCGAGGATTTGATCGGTAGAAATACGTTTTGTGATCAAAATGATACCCTGTCTGGTGTTACTGGGCGAAGAATAATACGAGCGTGGCGCTCTCGCAAACGTGAATGACAGGCTATGTAATTTAGTCCTTTCTGCTTCCTGACAGATTATTTTGAGTATCTGCAGAGAAATTCCGATCATATTCCCAGGTTGGTGATCGTCCAGCAGAGCTACCGCCCACTCACCTATCATTTTTCAACTACCGCGACCAGACCCAGATACAGACCCAGATACAGACCCATCTATGATTATCGGTTACACTTCCCCAGTTAAATTATAATAACGCCGCCATGCAGACCTCTACTTTCCCTCGATTTGTCGTCATATCAGTCATTGTTTTTCTTGGTACGGGCCTCGCCAGTGCACCCGAATAGAGGACGGCAGCCAGCGCAACAAAAATATAGATCACCATCATGAGGAGGGCCATAAGGGTCCGAGCCGCCACGCTGTATCGATACTCGAGATATTCGGGGATGGTAAAATGCCAGCGCGCAAGAAACGCGGCAGAAAAAAGAGGGCCACAATGACGAGCGTAACGGCGGCCATCCACTCGTAGGAGGCAATCGCAAGTCCGAGTTCATAGCCACGTCCGGCCATCCCGACGAAGTGCTCGGTGGAAATATTGGACGCGATCAGAGAAAATCCAATGAGCCACCACGATAGATTTCGCCCGGCCAGAAAATAATCCTCATCGGTCTCCTCTTTCCGTCCGGCGTAGAGTGAGACCCCTATTACGAAAAGGATAAACGAGACGAAAGCGAACAGATCCAGCGTTGTTAGCTGCATAGGGTTTTTATGGGCCGTGAAAGACCCTTTACAACTTTACCAGACCTGAATCTCTGTCGCGCCGGAAACAGAAGGAAGATTGTGTTCAAAATACACTCGTATCATCGCGGTTTCGACCGGATCAAAATGCAGCGTATTTCTGGCCATGGACAGCGGAATTTCGGGAACGCTTAAAGGATTATTAACCGACATCCATTCTCCCTCGCTGAGCACGCTCACCCTGAGCCCGCGCGGTGCCGAAACAGTGCTGTCTATACGGCCCAAGTAGCGAGCGGAGTCGCCCCATAAGTAGGCATCAACTCTCGAAATGGTTTTGGGGCCATCGAATTCAATCTGCACCCAGTCCTCCGAATTTGGTGTATTGTTCGCCGTCCAGCGATTAGCCTGGTAGGTCGTCAGGCCGAATGAGCCGTCAATCAAAACACCCAGCTCATCCTGATTCAGGGCGTACGAGGCAGAGACACGGGGAAAAGGCCTGCGGTCCGGATTCAGGGCAAGATTCCGAGGCTGTCCGGTAGGTGAGACAATCCGTGCACCCGAGGGCGTCCAAACTTCGATTTCGGAGAGTCCGGTGAAACTGTTCTCTGCGTGGGTGAAGATGACCCGGATACCCTCCACATCGAGAGGCTCAAAAGAGATCGTGTTGGCCCGCCTCGCCACGGGATGCTCCGGGTGTCGAGAGTGTTCGCTGATTTCGGTCCACTGCCCTTCGATCAGGGCCTCGACAGTGTAGGCTGCCGGTGGCGCAAGCGAGGCATCGTCATCGATAAAATACAGTTTGACTTCTGACACTGTCTGCTTTGATTCGGGTCCAACCACGCCGAAATCAACCGCAATCCAATCTTGTGGGTTTGGTGAATCAAGTGTAGTCCAACGGTTTATCGGAACATCATGGTACCATATGCCACCGTCGTTTGCGTAGAAGACTGGCGTCGACGGATGCGAGTAGGATGCGGTGATTTCAGGGAAGCGTCGCCCGTTATTGACTGCAACATTATGAGGGCGCTCGAATGCCATGGAGGCCCGAGTTGGTGGAATGCTCACCTGAATGTCTGCCAGATCAGGCCGATTCAGAACCGTTTTACCATCAAGCAGGACCGTGAACCCGGCGCCCCGGTTATAGCGCGTTCCGTCCCGGTCCCAAACCAGCGACAGTTCGTGACCATGATAAGAGACGCCCTCTACCGAAAAATAATCCCAGTCGTGCGGGACGAGTGGATTGATCCGCAGCGAATCTCCAGCTGTGGCACGAATCCCTAGAAGTCCACCCAGGATCAGATCGACGTAGCCGGAATGTAAATAGTGCTCGCTGTGGTTGGGCATGTCGCTTCCGAACCAGGATCCGTCGAATGGATTGGCCGATTCCGCAATGTAGGGGCGGCCATCTTTGTACTGCGTGCGCGTGTAAATACCGAGCAGTTTGACATAGTCAGTTACATCCACTTCATCCTGTTCATAGTCGTTGAGCAGATTTGCCATCGCCACGAGGGTCTGTGTGGTGGCGTACGGCCACGATTGACCGCTCCACACGCAGCAATTCGGTGACACGTAAAACTGCGGATCGTTCTGTTCCGTTGTTGTCGGTCCGAATGGAGCAAAGAAATAGTTGGGATCCATCAGATATTTCCAAGCGACAGCATGCTCGGGGTCCGGAAGATTGAACTGCCACGGGACATAGCCTATCAGCTCTCGCCCGTGCTCATCACCCACAAACGGTCCCGTTTCATAGGTCCGAGACTTAGCCTCAATTCCAGGAGGATGGTCATCCACCCACTGGTGTAGGAAGAACTGGCGGCGATCGTCCCAGAGCTCTTCGAGCACCCGAGTTTTCAAGAGGGTTGCCCGGTTCGAGTAATCAGCCGCTATATCGTCTTCGCCTGCTAACAGCGCAGTTTGGGACGCGGCGAGGAGGTCGCCATACAAGTATGAGTTGAGCGTTGGTCGATATCCTTCTACCACCCAGTTATCTTCGGCCTGGCGGCTGTTGATGTTGACTTCCATTCCATCGTCGTGGCCCGTCCGATAAAAGAGACCATGATCCGGATCAAAGTGCACATTGAACCATCCCGCCAGCTGTTTTTCCATGTACGGAAGCATAGACGTAATCCACGCCTCGTCACCCCGGACCTCATGGATCTGCCAGAGCCCTGCTCCATACCAGTTTGAGTAATTTCGGGGCCGCGCGCCCTCTGTGTCGATCCAGTACCGTGAAAAGTCATCGATGATGCGGCTATTTTTCAGCCAGCGTACTTCAGAAAGCTGATGTCCCAGGGGACAGGCGATCCCGCCATAGGTACCCGACCAGAACGGCCGGTCGATAAATTCAGTGAATGTGTAGCCTGTTTCGGGCGAACCGTAGGTGAGGTGCTTGGTCATAACCTCCCAACGATAGTAATAGACTTCATCGATCTGAGGGTCTGGCGTTTCGATGAAAGGAATGTTTTCAGAATACCAGTCCCAATCGCGATTATCCCACCAGTCGTATCGATCGAAAACGAGCTGCTTCTCTATGATTTGATCGGATTCGCGACACCCGGTCAAGCCAATCAGAACAATTACGAATAGGATGAGCTGGTTCATATGCTGTGCTGGTCGTGAAGAACGAGAATCTGAAACCAAAGACCGGCAAGTCACCGCTCGTACACCATTGTTACCGTGTGCGATACATGCTCATTTTCGGATTGAGGCAGATCAATCTTGAGTCCTGTTTCCACGAACCATGCATTCTGGACTGAACTGATGGGCATGAAAATAGGAAAGATCCTTCGGTAGATCGATTCGACCGACCATAATAGCCCTGACACCAGGCGAAGCAACCATTACATTGCTCAAGACCTCGAATTATCGAACCCCCTTTTAATCCAGGTAATGAAACCAATCTTGACGGGAGCGGCCAGGAGCGTTGCCAGTATTCTCATCGGCATGATGGTGATCACTTTTGTGGCTGAGACCATCGAATTCGTCCTCATCGCAGTGCTCAATGGTGGCATTCTCACCGACCAGGAGGCATACTTTGCCGTTCGAAACAGATCCGGAGTACTGGTCGCCAAACTTTTCTATAACGGCGGCGCAGCCTTTCTTGGTGGATACGTCGCCGCCTTGATCGCAGGAAAGTCTGAGGTCTCATACGGCCTGGCGCTGGCTGGATTTCAGTTGTTAGGATTCGTCTACGGAATGACAGATCCGGAAATATCCGGGACCATCCCCGACTGGATGTGAATCGCGATGATTGTCACGATGATGCCGCTGATTGTTTTCGGAGCAATTATCAGATCGCGTCGGAAGTCATCCTCATCATGACCACTACCTAATGACAACTCACATTTTACCCATTCAAGAAAGGGAGCGGATTCAGTCGCTGGACGTCCTTCGTGGCTTTGCCCTTCTGGGCATATTGACCATGAATATCGGATCGTTTTCGATGCCAAATGCTACATATTTCGACCCAACCGCTTGGGGAAGCCTTGAGGGATTGGACGGTTGGATCTGGAAGTTGACCCACCTGTTGGCGGACCAGAAGTTCATGAACATTTTTTCGATGCTCTTCGGCGCGGGTATCATTTTGGGTTGGGAGCGTAGTAAAGCAAAAGGCGTTTCTTTCGGCAAAACCCACTATCGCAGAGTCGGATTGCTTGCCGTCTTTGGCCTGCTGCACGCACATCTACTCTGGCATGGCGATATCCTGTTCTGGTATGGAATGTGTGGCATGTTCGTTTTTCTCTTCCGCAAATCCACACCGAAAAAGCTGATTGTCTGGGGTCTCGCGTTCCTCGCGGTAGGTTCGCTGATATCACTTGCCGGCGGATTGTCGGTCGAGTTTATGAGTGCGGATGAACTCCAATCGCTGAACAAGGACTTCAAGCCTTCCCTCGAGGAAAGAGAACGTGAGGTTCAGATCTACCAGAGCGATTGGATGACTCAAATGGAGCATCGAACGAATGCTGCACGAGAGTTGGAAATAGCGTCTTTTTTGTTTTGGGCATTTTGGCGCGTGAGCGGCCTCATGCTCTTGGGTATGGCGTTGTTCAAAATGGATATTTTCAGCGCGAAACGATCGCGCAGATTCTATCTCATTCTGATCGGCATCGCTCTCGCGATAGGCCTCCCTATCGTGGGCTACGGCATGTATACAAACATATCGAACGATTGGGAATCACCGAATTATTTCTTTCTCGGGCTGCAATTCAACTACTGGGCGAGCATTCTGGTCAGCCTTGGTTGGATTGGAGGGATCATGCTCGTCTGTCAGGCAGGATTATCCCGGATCATGAATTCCTTGGCCGCAGTGGGTCGCATGGCCTTCACGCACTACATCCTTCAAACCGTATTGGCGACGCTCATTTTTTACGGCCATGGACTGGGATATTTCGGACAGATCAGTCGCACAGGCCAGTTCGGAATCGTGCTGGCCATATGGACCCTTCAGATTATCATCTCACCTATCTGGTTGAAGTATTTCCGTTTCGGACCCCTCGAGTGGCTCTGGCGCTCTCTTGTCTATATGCAAAAACAGCCTTTTGTACGCGAAGTAACCGTAGGGTCATGATCCCTATCCCGTCACGGGGGAAGCTTTCTACCGATTATCACCCCACGGGAGCGCGTCACCTTCGATCCACGGTGCACCTGCGGCAATGAGATCTCGGCTTAGTCCCGATAGTCGTTCCAGGAGCTCTTCCAGAGTGGTTCGATATCCGGTCAACTGATTGTGCGCGATCTGGAGCTGCTGCTCATGTGTGGCCGTCGGCCCGTAGGTCGAATTGCCCACGCCCCTTTCTACTGCAGACAGCCTGTTACCCACGGTGGGCCGGGTTTTCTCTCCCGGTTGGCGCTTCGACCCCAATCCGTTTAACCCTGAGTCGAGTTCCAGCAGGTCCTGTTTTGCCTGATGGATTCTAGAATCCAGGTCGCCTGGAGCGGCCGTCGCCCTACCGAGGGCAACCTGCATGGCATCTACGGTTTGCAGCGCCTTCGAAAGAGTAGACTGTACAGCCGATGCCGCTCGGGTCGCCGTCTCCAGCATTCTCCAAAATGCCGCTACCTCTTCATGTGACGAACCCTCCAACGCCCCCGCGCGCAGCGGCACGACTTCGAAAGTCTGTGGTGAAGACAGTTTTGTTACCTCTCCATTCACCCCTTTGGACATGGTGACGATGTACGTACCGGGCGCGGCCAGCATGCCGCTGGTACCGGTATCCGTAACGGTTAATCCAACGGCCTGCGGAGAGGGAAATTTCAGGTCCCAGGCTACCCGATGAAAGCCGCTGGTCACCTCGCCCTCAACACGGCGAACCACATTCCCATCTGCGTCCGTCACTGTAAAAAAAATGGTCGGATCCGACTCCCGTCTTTCGGCTTCCACCGCGGCCCATCCGGGAAACTCAACGGATCGTCCCGCCTCGACGGCTTCTTTCTCGGCCTTCTGTCTGACTTCTTCCCGGGTCATCAATCCATCCCGCAGATAGTACGTGAAGACGGCTCCAAACGGAGGATTGGGCGCCAAATAATGCGAACTGCCCTGCGATCCCCTCCCGGCGCCAAAGCTCAGCATGGGGCGCGGAACGTACCACCACGCGTTTCGTGTCGGAAACAGCGTCGCTTCTTCCTCCAACTGAGTGGCCGAAACGCCGCGAAGGGCGCTGTAATCATCTAGAACAAAGAAACCGCGGCCGAAGGATGCTCCAACGAGGTCATTTTCTCTTTTCTGGATCCCAAGATCCCTGAACGAGATCGTTGGCATGCCGCCGGTGAGTTTGACCCAAGTTCCGCCACCGTCCACCGTGAAATAGATTCCAAACTCGGTCGCGGCGAACATGAGATCCGCATCGACGTGATCCTGAACCAATCTCCAGGCCAATGTCCGATCAGGGAGATTGCCACGAATGGAGCGCCAGTTTCGCCCTCGATCGGTGCTCTTGAACAAATACGGGGTGTAATCACCGTACTTGTGGTTATCCAGAACTGCATAGACGGTGTTGGCATCGTGCAGATCGGCCTTGATGTCATTGACAAAAGCTGTTGCGGGTAATCCGGGCAGGGATCCCACCTCGAGCGCTCTCCAGTTCGCGCCCCCGTCTTCGGTCACCTGAATGAGTCCGTCGTCCGTTCCCGCGTAGATCAGCCCTTCCTGCAAGGGAGATTCCGCCAGCGAAGTAATCGTGTTATAGTTGGACATCGCCCCCACATCCCACGCATTGTCCCAACTCTGGGTGCTCCCCATGATTGGAAGGGTGAATCGGTCCTGATTCCGCGTCAGATCCCCGGAGATCGCCGTCCAGTTGTCTCCACGGTTATCGGAGCGCCATACACGCTGCGATGCAAAGTAGATGCGGGACGCCTGATGGGGGCTCACCAGAATGGGCGAATCCCAGTTGAAGCGCTCGTAGTCTTCGTCTGCGCCCGGTTGAGGTTGAATATCTACCACCTCACCTGTGATCATGTCGATCCTGGATAGCGCTCCCTCCTGCCTCTCAGCGTACATGATGTCAGGATTTCCAGGTTCGGTCGCCGGCTGGTGACCATCCCAGTTCAGGACTATTCGCCAGTCTGAATTCTGGATGCCTTGGACATTATCCGTTCGCGAGGGACCTCCCTGGGTACTGTTGTCCTGCGTGCCTCCAAAAATGTTGTAGAAAGGCTCGGTATCGTCGAGGGCCACTTTGTAGTATTGCGTCACGGGAAGATTCTCGATGAAACGCCAGCTTTTCGTCAGGTCGAAGCTTTCGTAGAGACCGCCGTCTGATCCCACAAGCAGATAGTCGGGATCATCCATTCGAAACGCGATTGCGTGGTTATCCCCGTGCTTGTCTCGCTCATTCATCCGGAAAAAATTCTTGCCACCATCGTCAGAGATCTGAAGATTAGCATCCATCAGATACAGGCGCTCGAACTGGTGGGGTGATGCGTACAGCTCCTGATAGTAGTGCGGGCCGGTGGCTCCAGATACGGTGTCCGACATTTTCGTCCAGGAAGAGCCCCTGTCTGTTGATCGATACACGCCTCCCGTTTTTCGGTCCAGTTCGATGGCCGCGTAGATGATATCTGGCCGCTGTGGAGATATCGCAATTCCGATTTTGCCCATATTCGATTCGGGCAGTCCTAGGGTTAGCTCCCCCCACGTATCGCCGCCATCGGTGCTTCGATGAATGCCGCTTCCAGGACCGCCGCCCATGTATGCGGCAACGGTTCGGTGCCGCTGCCAGGTGGCCGCGTACAGCACGTCAGGATCTCGGGGGTCGATGGCGATATCTGTGACTCCTACCCACTCATCGTCACCGAGTGTCTTTTGCCAGGATTGTCCACCGTCGCTCGATTTGTAGAGGCCACGGTCGCCGCCCGATGTCCAGAGCGGGCCCTGCGCTGCTACCCAGATCACATCAGAGTTTGTCGGATGTACAATGATTGTCGAAACGTGCTCCGAGTTTTTGAGGCCCATGTTGGTCCAGGTAGCACCCCCATCGTCGCTTCGATACACTCCATCTCCGTAGCCCATGTGGCGTCCGCCTACGTTTTCGCCCGTTCCCACCCAGACGACGTGCGGATTGCTGGAATCGATAGTAACGCTTCCCGTTGAATAGGAGGTCTCCTCATCGAATACGGGCGTCCAGGTCGTTCCTGCATTGTCCGTTTTCCAGACTCCACCCGATGCAACGGCGACATACCAGATAGAATCGTCCTCAGGATGGATGGCGATGTCCGAGATCCGTCCCGACATAAAGCCAGGCCCAATATTTCGCAGTTTCAGTCCATCGAAGGTTTCCGCGCTCATTTTCTCCTCAGCATCGCGCTCCTGTGCGGAAACCACAGATACTGGGAGGACAAGCAGAATGGCAGCGATAAGCAGCAGGGAGATCTTATTCATGGTAAAGCTCAATGGTAGGATGGATTGCCGAATCACAGGTGGGTTTTCGATCAGAAGGCGGATCGCAAACATAGCCTATTTGACCGAATATCGACAGATTCATTCAGCCTGCACAACGCAGGGGCAGAACGAAAAGATGCATTGAGATCGTGCCGCCACGTTATATCTTACAAGAATGCTCAAATCGACTTCCACGCCAAAACCATTTCAAGATGAAGCTTTGCTCCGCAATTCTACTGCTTTCGGGGATGATCCTCAGTTCCACTGCCCACGCGCAGGAAGCGGACTCGACCATGACTCGGACGCTCGACCCAATCGTCGTCACGGCTGAAAGAGTTGCTTCCGCGCTTTCGTCCTCGACAGTCGGCGTCTCGGTGCTCACCGCCAGGGATTTGCGGGTTCTTCCAAACAGAAATGCGTCCAGCCTACTTGGATTCATCCAGGGAATGACCTTCCTGGATTTCCATGGTCTCGGATATTCTCCCCAATCGGTTACCCGCGGGTTTTACGGAGGGGGTGAGGCCGAATATGTTGTCGTGCTGCTGAACGGAAAGCCGATCAACAATCTGGAGAACGGGCTGGTTAATTGGGAGCAGATCACAATCTCGTCGTCCACGGTCGTCGAAGTACTGAGAGGCGGCGCCTCTTCACTTTATGGCGATGCTGCCATCGGAGCGGTCATCAATGTGCGAACCGAGGCGATTCAGGAAACTGCCGGTCTCTTGCGGGCGAGCACCGGAAACCTGGGCGTGCGCACTATTCACGCTTCCCTTTTGAGCAATCGGTACTCAATACTCGGCGATTTTTCCTCAAGCGACGGATTTCGGGATCACAGCGAACGCAAGTCTGGAACGCTGCAGGGGTCCTATCAGGTGGTTAGCGAAGAAGACCGAACGCTCGTTCTGAGCGCATCCCTTAATGTGCGCGAATTCGACACGCCCGGACCGCTTCTTTCTACCGACATCACCGATGACGGGACCGAGAGCCTCGCTTTCTTTCAGTTCGACGGCGCAGAGGAGCAGACTTTTCGAGCCTCTCTCGACGGAGGCTGGCAGGCGAGTATGGGAAAGATCGATGCCTCGATTACCGGGGAGCTTCGCAATCAAGACCTCATCCGCACCCTTCCTCTGAGCGCAGATTTCGCCGACACGCAGAAAAGGCAGGTTGACGCCCTCAGTTTCAAATCCAATGTTCAGATTTCAGGTGTTTCACTCCCCTTACCGATCGACAATCAACTCTTAGTGGGTATGGATGGTTTTTTCGGCACACTGGACACGCGATATCGTCACATCGCCACAGGAGGTCTGGCAGATGCTTATTTGGGCGCCTCGGGCGATCCGGGAGATGTACTCTCCGATGGTTCGGCCTCACGAAACGGCGCCGCCGGATACGCCCATCTCGACCTCAACCCCTCCTCGAAACTGAAGTTATCTCTGGGAGCACGAGTCGACTGGATCAATGATTCATTTGACGAAGTGGAGGGACTGTCGGAGTCCGTGCCGTCGGCCTCGCACACGGCGTTCAGCCCAAAAGCCGGACTGAATTATCGGTACAGCTCCTCCTCCTCTCAGGTAGGCAATGTGTATGCGAGCGTCAGCCGCTCCTTCAAGGCTCCCACACTCGATCAACTTTACGATCTTCGAGCCTTCCCGGTACCCTTCCCTCCCTTTTCCATCCAGATCGCGAATGCGAGCCTCATTCCTCAGGAAGGCACCAGCTACGAAATTGGTTTTTATCACCGAATCAGGGGAACGAATGGCTGGTCGACCATGATCAGCACGTCGGTGTACACCATCGATATGACGAACGAAATCGACTTCTCGTTCGAGACCTTTTCGAATGTCAATATTGGAAAGAGCCGCCATCGAGGCATTGAAACGGGCATCAGCACAGCGAAAAACGGGGTTGGGTCGGCATTCCTGAATTACACGCTCCAGGATGTCACGTCCCAGATCGGAGAAAACAAGGGCAACGCGGTGAAGGCAATTCCTCGTCACGCCTTCAGTGGTGGCGTCGTGGCTGACATGGGTCCGGTGACCACGAGCGTCGTGCTGAAAGGAATTCGAAAGACCTATGTGGATGATGCCAATACGACGGAGCTGCCAGATTACTCGACCCTCGATGCGCGGGTCACCTATTCGCGAGAGGCTTATTCGGTAACGTTGGATGTCTTCAACGCACTGGATAATGAGTACAACAGCACGGCTTATCAGGACCCCGCAGGTTCCGAAACTCTGTTCATATTTCCTGCCGCGTCGCGCACGATCTCTCTCGGGTTTGAGCTGAGATTCTAGAAGCGATCAGGAGTGGGAGCGAATCTGCAGGTCAATCAAAGTGAGTACGTCCGTATGACAAGTTTACTGGATCAAATTCAACTTCTCCTTACACGTGATCTCGGAGCGATGGCGCGAGAAATTGAGTCTTTCCCGGATGATGAACTCATCTGGGTGGCCCCGGAGGGAATCTCCAACCCCGCTGGAATGCTGGCACTGCACGGATGCGGAAATCTCAGACACTACATCTGTCATGTGCTCGGAGGAACGGATTACGTTCGGGACCGCACCCGAGAATTCTCCGATAGGTCAGCGACACGCCAATCGATTCTGGAGGAAATCGCTTCGACGATTTCCTCCCTACAGACCGTTATTCCGGCACTGGACGCCTCGGTCCTCGATTCGAAATATCCTGAGCAGGTGGGTGGATTCGACCTTGGTACCCAGCAATTTCTACTGCACTTGTGTACGCATCTTTCGTTTCACCTGGGCCAGATAGGCTATCTGAGGCGCATTCTGACGCAGGAAAATCTGAGTGTCGACCCGGTTTCCCTCAAGGCT
>CALBJU010000273.1 GCA_937893205.1 uncultured Bacteroidota bacterium | reverse complement strand
TTGGAGGATGCGGAAAAGATCAGGAACGAGTCTGCCTTCATCGCGGGTGTATCGCCAGTCATATTTACAAGGACTCAGATAGTAGGAGGGACCGGTAACTGGAGGTCGACCATTCATGGCGTCACCACAGATTATCCCCTGATTCGAGACTGGGAGCTCACTTCCGGAAGGTTTTTTGACGCATCAGAACAGCGAACCGGTAAGAAAGTGCTGATCCTAGGAGCCACTATCGCCGAACAACTTTTTCCGAATTCCGATCCGGTCGGAGAGCGGGTGTTGGTGCGAAATGTACCGCTGGAAGTAATTGGTGTACTAGAGAAAAAAGGCCAGACTCCAGATGGAAATGACCAGGATGACGTCGCACTGGCTCCTATTCTGACCGTTCAGAGGCGCCTGTCGAACTGGAATTTTATCCGTCAGATTCTGGTGAACACGTATTCGCCGGACGACATTGATGAGGCTCAGGAGGAATTACGAGCCATTATGAGGGAGTCCCACGGACTCGCGGAATGGGAAGGAGATGACTTCGAAATAAGAAATCAGGCTCAGCTTAGTGAAGCGGCCGAGGGAACGACCGAGGTGATGACCATGCTCCTCGCAGCGATCGCCTCTATTTCTCTCCTCGTCGGAGGGATTGGCATCATGAACATCATGCTCGTATCGGTCACAGAGCGCACCAGGGAAATAGGAATCCGGATGGCCATTGGCGCCCGCGGATCGGATGTTCTGACACAGTTCCTCATCGAATCTATTGTGATGAGCATCTTCGGGGGCGCGATAGGAGTCGCCCTTGGATTCGGAGGCGCGAGCTTACTGGCTTCCCTCACCGGGTGGAACACCGTCGTAAACACCGAGACCGTGATCGTTGCGATCCTCTTTTCGGCTGCCGTCGGAATTTTCTTTGGCTTTTATCCAGCGAAGAAAGCAGCCTCGCTCAACCCAATCGACGCTCTTCGGTTCGAATGATAGGAGCCATTTTGCTCTGATAGACTCTCTACTTACGGAGTTCCGACACCAGGTGGCCTATCTGGGGTAAGATCAACTCCTGCATGGCCAGATCGACCGCACCTCTGGAGCCTGGTAGTGAAAACACCACCATATTTCCGATCAAGCCCGCCGTCGCTCTAGAGAGCATCGCGGCCGGACCGATGTCCTGGTAGGAGAGCATTCGGAAGAGTTCTCCGAATCCGGGAATTGAGGTTTCAATCAAGTCCTGCACCGCATCGAAAGTGTTGTCCCGCTGGGAGATGCCCGTGCCGCCGTTAATAACTACAACTTCCACTTTCTCAGAAGAGAGTCGGGTGAGCTGTGAGCGGATTTCGTCTGCTTCATCTGGAATTAGGGCGTAGCTCACGAGCTCGTGGCCGGCAGCAGTAAGCTGCTCTTGAATCAATAGCCCACTGGTATCGGTGTCCGTTGTTCGCGTATCACTGCACGTCAGAACGGCGCATCGCGCGGTAACAGATTTGGCAATTTCAGTGTGTTTGCTGTGACTCATTGTTAGTTGATTCCGTTCGTTCCCGCTCTGAATACCAGATGGGAGGGTCGTGGCCGTGGCCACCCCATGGATTGCATCGCACTACGCGGTGAGTCGCCAAGATAAAGCCCTTGATGGCACCATACCGGCGCAGCGCGTCAATTGCGTACTCGGAGCAGCTCGGGGTGAACCGGCAGGATGCGCCGAGGTGGGGAGAAAGAAGTAGCTGGTATCCGCGAACGAGGGACACAAGAAACTGGCGAGGTATATGTTGGATGCGCATCGACATACCGCACATGGACGTGTGGACTTCCGCCGGGTTTCTGTGCCGGACCAAATGGCTAGGAGCCTATTGTAGATCTCGATCGCTGAATGGGCGAGTTGATGTTGCGCATTATTGTGCGTTCCATGTCACTTGCCGTTATATACCCCTCGGAATCGTCAGGCAGGCGAACATGATAATATGTGCTCGTGCCGCCAATAATATGCAGGTCGACAGGCGATTCGAATCGCGCAAGCGTCAGACTTCCTGAAGATGGGGCCTCAAGTAACGAGACGCGGGAAGCATCCGTTCGTCTCCACGTTCCGAAGTACTGACTTTCGACCCGTAGCGAAGACGGTCTGAGATTGGGCGAAAAAACGAATGGCCAGGGGTTGTGAGGGCCGTTCTTGTAGATTCCAAAGTGTAAGTGCGGAGGCGTGCTTCTCGCATTTCCCGAGTTTCCTACAAGTCCCAGGGTGTCCCCAGGAACCACGCGTTGGCCGGATTGGACCAGCTGTTCTTCCAGATGCGCATAGTAAAAACTGTGGCCCTTGTTATCGCGCAGCCACACGGTCCTTCCGCCTAGTCCGCCCGTGCGCACTCGACTGATTCTACCCTCTCGTACAGCAATCACCGGCGTTCCTCTGGGAGCGAAGATGTCAATACCGTGGTGACTTCTCCGTCCGGCCTCGCGAGAATCCCCAAAAAAGCTCTGAACCGCCCCTGTATCCCTACCAGTGACCGGAAAGATGATCGAAGCGTCCGTCATTATTTCGATTCGGAACCCACCTTCCGAAAGAATTTCTGGTTGGAGGCGAAGAAAGTAGTCTTTGGTGCGATCGATGTCGTGCTTCAACTCAGCCGTCGAATCTGCGCTCGCCACTCTGCGCATCGGTAATCCCATCGCATCCAGTGACTCGTACAAGTCGACGAAAAAATCATTTCCGTTGTCCAGTGACGCTCGGACGATCAGCTGTTGGCCTCGTTCGAGTCTCAATCGGTACCCCAACGCCATTATCTCTGTCGGAAAGAGGCTGCCTTCTTCGCGGTAAGGAAGGGTTGGAGAAAGTGTGACGCGGAGTGCTTCATCTCCCTGAAGTGCCCACTCGCTGGCTATTGCGCTCTCGGCAATCCCCATCGTTTCGAGTCCGAGCACGTAGGCCTCTCTTGGAGATCCGGGTCGATATCGCTGTCGCAAATCCTCAATAGCGGATCCACAGCCTGAAGCGAGGAGGATCAACGCGAAGACTGACAACAATCGGAGGATTTTATAGAATTCTGACATCACTGCCGTCGATTACGAAACGTTAGGAATAGGGTTACGGTACAAGAGGGCGGAAGGGGCTTCGAGTTGCTCAGCTCTCGCCCTCTACGACGATTGCGCGGCGCCCGAAGAGACCAAAGAGTCCCTGCATCACCTCGTTATTGGGATCGATAACAAAATTTCGGCTGAGTACGCGCGTCGGGTGGGGACTTCGTTCGGAAATCAGATCAAAATAGAGCTTACACGTACCCTGGTGTTCAGAAAGTAGATTTTCCAATCCCTCTACCTGCTCCATGGACAGCTCGTCAGCCGGGATGCGTATTGCCAACGATTTGACCATCTGTTCCCGGACCTTCCACATGGGAATCACATCGTTTGCGATCACATTGACCATGCCCCTTCGCATCTCCAGACTGCCTTTGATCAAGACAATCTCGTCGACCTCCAGATACCGCTGAATCCGGTCGTAGGTGTTCGAAAAGCACATCAGCTCTGCTTGTCCGGTAAAGTCTTCAAACTGAGCAAAAGCGTACGGCTTGCCCGATTTGTTGACACGGTGCTGGACCTCAGTGATAATTCCGCAAAACGTGTGCAGAGGACGGTTATTTCTGCCTGCCCAGCTATCGTCAACGGGACCATCACGCTCTATAATGGCCGGACCATCCACGATCTGTGCGGAGGCAAAAGCCCGAGACTCAGCCATGTAGGCCTCCAGCGGGTGCCCTGAGACATAAAATCCGACCGCCTCTCGTTCTTCTTTCAGCAGTCGTGATCGCGGCCACGGCTCGGCGACCGGCAGGGAAGGCTCGAGTCCTGCGGCGCCATCGCCACCTGCCTCCCCAAAGAGGGAAATCATTCCCGCCGCCTCGTTGGCCTGCGCCTTTTGGCCGTACTGCATGGCCAAATCAACCGCTTCGGAGAGTTGCGCGCGGTGCCCCTCCAACCGATCCATCGCACCCACGCGTGCAAGACTTTCAACGGCCTTTTTATTGACAGCCTTCAGATTGACCCGACGTGCGAAATCGAACAGGCTCTTGTACGGACCATTTTCGTTGCGCTCCTCCTCGATGGCTTCGATGGCACCCGATCCCACGCCCTTGACTGCACGGAGGCCGAATCGAATTTTCCCACCATCGACCGTAAACCGCGCTGAACTCGCGTTGATGTCGGGGGCCAGCAGTTCGAGTCCAAGATGACGGGCTTCTTCCAGTACGATGGCCAACTTTTTCGTATCGCCCATATCGTTCGACATGGCGGCGGCCAGGTATTCCGCCGGATAGTGGGCTTTCAGATAGGCGGTGTGAAACGCCACAATCGAATAAGCGGCAGCGTGCGATTTGTTGAATCCGTAACCGGCGAACTTTGCCATGAGGTCGAATACTTCGTTGGCCGTCTTCTCGTCGACATCGCGCTTTGAAGCACCCTCGACAAAAACGGCCCGCTGCTTGACCATTTCGGACTTTTTCTTCTTACCCATCGCGCGCCGCAGAATGTCTGCGCCGCCGAGCGTATATCCACCCATGACCTGCGCCATCTGCATCACCTGTTCCTGGTAGACCGGGATGCCGT
>CALBJU010000272.1 GCA_937893205.1 uncultured Bacteroidota bacterium | reverse complement strand
CCACCCATGACCTGCGCCATCTGCATCACCTGTTCCTGGTAGACCGGGATGCCGTACGTAGGCTCGAGGATCGGCTTGAGCATTTCGTGGGGATAGCTGACCTCTTCCTGTCCGTGCTTCCGCGCGATGTAGGTCGGAATATTGTCCATCGGCCCCGGTCGGTACAGGGCGTTCATCGCAATCAGGTCGTTTATGGCCGTCGGTTTGAGTTTCCGGAGCCATTCCCGCATGCCACTCGATTCAAACTGGAAAACGGCTATGGATTCTCCTTTCTGAAACAGCTCGTAGGTCCGCTCATCGTCCAGAGGAATTTTGTCTACATCGATGTCGATGTCGTGCGTCTGCTTGATCAATTCAACGGCGTCATCGATCACAGACAGCGTCTTGAGCCCCAAAAAGTCCATTTTCAGGAGGCCAAACGACTCGACCCATTTTCCGTCATACTGGGTGATTACGATATCGTCAGCCCCCCCTTTTCCCTTCGCGATGGAAACGGGGACGTAGTTGCTCACATTTCCCGGAGCGATGATTACGCCAGCTGCGTGCACTCCGGTGTGCCGTGCGGAGCCTTCGAGCACCTTGGCGTAATGCATCAGATTCCGAATCTGCTCGTTCGGATCCTTCAGCAGTTTTCCGAACTCAGGCACCTCCTTGAACGCGGTGTCCAGCGTCACTCCCGGACGCTCGGGAATGAGTTTCGCTATGCGATCAGCTTCCGGAAGCGGAATCTGGAGAACGCGGGCCACATCGCGGATTACGGAGCGAGGCCCCATCGTTCCGAACGTGATGATTTGACACACGTTTTGGCGACCGTACTTCTCCACGACGTAGTCGATGACCTTCGCCCGACCCCGATCATCAAAATCAATGTCGATATCCGGCATCGATATCCGCTCGGGGTTCAGGAAGCGCTCAAAAAGAAGGCCGTACTTGAGCGGATCGACATTGGTGATCCCCAGCACATATGCGACTAGACTTCCCGCAGCCGAGCCTCGTCCCGGGCCCACCGTGACGCCAAGATCACGGGCGGCAGTCGTAAAATCCTGCACAATCAGGAAATAACCGGCATATCCCATCTGGGACACAATCCCCAGCTCCAGGTCCAGGCGCTCCGTCTGCTCCGTAGATATGCTGCCGAATTTCTGCTTCGCCCGCTCGTAAACAAGGTGCTTCAGATAAGCATCCGTGTCTTCTTCGAACTCGGTGGGAAGGGGGTAGTGAGGCATCAACAACTGTCCCATCGGCAGCTCAAGCGAACACTTGTCAGCAATCAATACGCTCGACTCCAGCGCCTCCTTGACCTGTGCATCACTCACGTTTTTAAGCGCGAGCTCCATTTCCGAAGCACTCTTCAGATAGAACTGATCATTCTCGAAACGCATCCGGTTGGGGTCCGAGAGATCTTTTCCCGTCTGCAGGCACAACAGCACATCCTGTGCGGCAGAATCTGCCTGGTCGACATAGTGCACATCATTTGTGGCCACAATCGACACTTCATACTCTTTGGCCCAGCGCAACAACACCTCGTTGCATCGGTGCTGATCGGGAATGTTGTGGTTCTGAATTTCGATGTAGTAATCGTCCCCGAACACATCCAGGTAGGATACGAATACCTTTCGGGCTTCTGCTTCGCCCTGCTTCAGAATGGCCTGAAGAACCTGTCCCTGTAGACAACATGTTGTTGCCACCAGACCACCCGAATGCTTTTTCAGGGTCTCGAGATCGATCCTCGGCTTATAGTAGTAGCCGTCCGTATAGGAGAGCGACGAGAGTCTGATAAGGTTTTGATACCCTTCCTCGTCCTTGGCGAGGAGTACCTGGTGATACCGAACCCGGTCGGACTTGTCCGCCATTCCGCTCGCGGTGACGTAAAACTCGCATCCGATTATGGGGCGGATGCCTGCTCGCTTGGCCGTGGTATAGAATTCTGGGACACCAAAGAGATTCCCGTGATCGGTTATCGCCAGTGCGGGCATTTCGAGTTCTTCAGCCCGGGCGACAAGTCGTTTGATCCTGGCTGCACCGTCGAGAAGAGAGTACTGTGTGTGACAGTGCAGATGGCAGAAATCCATATGATCAAAAAGACGAGATTGGCGTATTGGAAACGCCAGGAATGGACGGAAAAAGGAACGTGAATTGGAGGCTGAAAGAACGACTTCGCCCCGCTCAAAATCAATCCTTGTTGGTAAGTCTGGGTGGCCAACGTACGCCGTAAAATGATAGAACTGATCTGCATCGACCACGACGTTCAGGGAGATCTCATGTTCTGGGATCAGCTTGCTCGAGGCCTTGCTTCGAGGAGCATTTCAGACGTCCAGATTGGTCTCGTTCTTGGGTCGGCTGAGAACACTGAACGCGAGCTGGAGACACTCGGATACGACGTAAAACGAGTGGATGGAGCCCTGCATGTTTCCGAAAAGGCAGGCAGCGTTTACGAAATATCAATGAGAGAGGAAAATCGTCGTGCGGTGACGCGATTGACGGATGAGGGCGTTGTTGCGGCCGGATTTCTGGGGTCAGATCGAGGACTACTCAAGCATATTGATGACGCCTGGATCGCCTCAAAATTGTTCAAAAAAGGGCTCTGGGAGGCGGATCAAGTGGTTCTTGTCGTGTCTTCCGTCGGCCGAAGTGAGCAGGGGTGTCCGGTTGATATTTCGCCCCTCAACGCGGCTCGTATCGTTTCAAGTGCTTTGTCGGATGAATGCCAGATAATCCATCTGTCACAACATGTTACGCCGCGTATGAAGGAAGCCGTTTCTGCTGCTGAGTCCACGTCTTCCAATGAGCTAAAGAGGGATAACGCCATCCCGGGATGGTACGATTTCAGCGATCTATCCAAGAAATACGCTGTTTCTCACGTGTCCTGGATCGGAAGTCAAAGTGGGCTCAAAATACACTGATTTTCACGCTGGAAGTTCACGTAAATTCTGGCTTTAGGGCCTATTGTCAGCGACAATATATTTTACTCAAAGTTGCAGATGTGGACAAGTAATTGCCCTTTTACGCTTAAAAAGGAAGATTATTTCTTGACAGCCTCCCAGAATGCCCTTAGATTTGGACTGATTAGCACGAGGTGTACTTCACACTCCTCGTTACACAGATTACATCTATCCCAAGAGGAATCGCAATGAGTAGATTCGCCGATCTAAAAGGCTTCGTAGAGGGTGTGGAAGACGACTTTAATAAGTTCTATGATAAGGGCAACAAAGCGGCGGGTACGAGAGTCCGCAAAGCCATGCAAGAGATGAAATCTCTTGCTCAGGAAATTCG
>CALBJU010000271.1 GCA_937893205.1 uncultured Bacteroidota bacterium | reverse complement strand
CAGGTTGGCCGTTTTCAATTGGCGGAATCCTTTCTCCGGGCGGCTCAATTTGAACGCGCCATCGGTCTCCTCGAAGGCCTTTTCGAGGAAAGTCCTGGAACTCACGTTTTTTACGAGCGACTAAGAGAAGCGTATGAAAACGTCAAGCGCTACGATGCCGCAATCGCGCTGGTAGAAGCCAAAATTCAGTCTGAAACGGCCTCTACCTCTTACATCGCGGAAAAAGCACGCCTTCTATTTTTAAAAGGGGACGAAGAGGGAGCCAAGATCTCCTGGCAGGAGGCAATAGACTCCAATCCGGGATCCCCCAGCGTCTATCTGCTGGTGTATCGGTCCCTGATGCAGATCCGCCTGTTCGATTTTGCCATCGAGATACTTGAACAGGGGCGCGAGAAGCTTGACAACTCCGCTCTCTTCCAGACCGATCTCGCTCAGCTGTACAGCCTCACCTCCCAACATGGCCGAGCCGTTGGGCAGTATCTGGAACTGCTGAAAATCAATCAGAATCAGCTGAATTACGTCAAGACTAAGTTGGGGCAGTTCTTGATCAACGACCAGGCAATTGCCGAAAGTATTGAGGTTGCAGAGGAGGGTGTCGCAAATGAGCCACTGAACAGATCGTACCGAGAGCTTTTGGCGTGGCTTTATATTGAGGCCGAACAATTTCGGGATGCGTTCGTGGTCTATCAGGCCGTCGACAGACTGGAACGCGAGGAAGGCCGAATGTTGTTTTCTTTTGCCCAGGTGGCCGCCGATGGCGGTGCCTACGACGTCGCCCTTGAGGCGTTTGATGAGGTCCTGCGGCGATACCCGGAAGCCGAGTCAGCCCCGGACGCCATGCGCGGACTCGGGTTGATGCAGGAAATGTGGGCCGAAGCGTTGGGCGAACAAGTCTTTGATCTTTCAGGAACCCGATCACCCCGAAATCACTACGACGAAGCTCTCGACACCTATCAACGATTTCTGATAGAGTATCCTCAACACTCGTATTTTCCCGATGTCCTCCAGCGGATCGGCGTTTTGCACCAGGATAAATTTTTCGACTTCGTTTCTGCTGCATCCGTGTTGATGGAGGTAATCGCCAGGTATCCGGGAACTCAGGCCTCCAATCAGGCGGAATACGATCTTGGTCGCTTGGCTATTACGCAAAATCGACTCGAGGACGCTCGGATTCGATTTGGCAGACTGCTCACGCGCCTTCGTACCGGTGACCTGGCTGAACTCGCCCGATATGAGTTGGCCATGCTACACTTTTATCAGGGAGATTTTGAAGCAACCGAAGGGTACACGGCGGCCATGCAAGAGAATACATCGACGGACGTGGCCAACGATGCCATAGCCATGAAGGTACTCCTTATTGAAAGCATGGGACCGGATTCCCTCAACACGCCATTGAGGCGTTTTGCCCGGATCAAGCTGCTGACCAGACAGAGAAGCTGGGACGTAGCCATGCACCAACTGGATGATCTTCTGAATGAGTTCGGAGGTCATTCACTGGCCGACGACATGCTGTTTGAGAAAGCTGCACTGCAAGCCATGACCGGAGATATATCTGGGGCTATTCAGCTTTATCTGGAGCTTCCACTTGTGCACCCGACCAGCTTTTTTGGCGCCAGGAGCCTGTTTCAGGCGGCACGGCTTCAGGCAGACCAGTTGGGCGACAATGAGTTGGCCATCAGAACCTATGAACGCATACTGCTGGAGTTCCCAGGGTCTCTGCTTACTACCGATACACGGAATGCGATCAGAGTCTTACGCGGAGATGAGGTATAAAGATTGAAAAAATGTAACTACTTGCTCGCAGCGAGTTTTCTTTGGATCTGCGCGAGTTCAAGCAGCTTAGCCCAGGATATTCTTGTCCCTATGGACGAAACCCAAGCCAATCACCTGAAAGCTTATGGAGTAACCTTCTGGGCTCTGGAACGAAGTGTCGACGTTGATTGGCTTCTGAACTATCGAGGAGGTTCGTTTCTCTTCGTTCGGCAGCCGGATATTGAATCCGAGCTCAGGGTACGGGGAGTGTCGTACGAAATTCTCTCTGGCTCGCAGACGGCCGCCGTTATTTCGAGCGTCGAAAGTGATGCGAATAACACAAGTATGGTGCGCCTTGAGAAACCGCCTCGAATAGCAGTCTATGCTCCGGAGCAAACTCTGCCATGGGATGATGCCGTCCTGCTCGCCCTTACCTATGCGGAAGTGCCACACGAGATGATCTATGACGATGATGTCCTCAGGGGCGCTCTTGAAGACTACGACTGGGTCCATCTTCACCACGAGGATTTTACCGGTCAGTACGGAAAGTTTTTCAACTACCGGGCGACACCCTGGTATATCGAACAACAGCGTCAAGCCGAAATATCTGCGCGTCGCCATGGATTTCGTAAGGTCAGCGAACTGAAGCTGCGCGTAGTCACCATCATAAAAGAATACGTGGCCGGAGGTGGATTCCTCTTCGCGATGTGTTCCGGAACGGACACTTTCGACATTGCCCTCGCTGCACATCGCACCGACGTGGTGCCGGCCGAGTACGACGGCGATCCGATCGATCCAGATGCAATCGCCAGTCTCGATTTCACGAATACGTTCGCGTTTTCGGATTTTCGTCCGACGTTCAACGCCAGGGAGTACGAGCATTCAAATATTGATGCGGGTGCCCCTCCTCCCCAACTGCGTAATCCTGCCGTCGATTATTTCACCCTCTTCGAGTTCAGCGCGAAGTACGATCAAGTACCGACCATGCTGACGCAGAATCACGTTCCTACACTCAAAGGCTTCATTGGACAGACGACCAACTTCAGAAAGTCAGTCATCAAGCCTAACGTGGTTATTCTTGCTGAAGCGCCGGGACGAGATGAAGTCAGATACCTTCATGGCACTTACGGCGAGGGTACATTCACCTTCTATGGCGGGCACGACCCAGAAGACTATCAGCATTTCGTAAATGATCCACCCACAGATCTCAACTTGCACAAACACTCGCCTGGATACCGGCTCATTCTGAACAATATCCTTTTCCCCGCCGCGAAGAAAAAAAAGCAGAAGACCTGATCCATGGAAAAACCCGGCAAGCCCTCATCTGTCTCGCACGCAATCATGAGTGAGTTAGTACTTCCGAATGACACTAACGGACTCGGAAATCTGATGGGAGGCAGGCTACTCCACTGGATGGACATCTGTGCCTCCATTTCCTCCCAACGTCATGCGGGTTGCGTTTGTGTGACTGCTTCGGTGGACCGGGTCGAATTTCATTCTCCGATTCTGCAGTCAGAAATTGTTACGATAAGAAGTCAGGTCAACCGGGCGTTCCGCACCTCAATGGAGATCGAGATCGTGGTGGATGCCGAAAATCCTCGGACGGGTAACAAACGAAGATGTAACCACGCTTTTTACACCTTCGTTGCTATCGGTCAGGATGGAAGCCCGACCCCGGTACCGGCACTCATTCCTGAAACGGATGACGAGAAAGAACGCTATGAAAAAGCAGACCGTAGGCGTCAGTTTCGGCTCTTCATGTCCGGAAGGCTCGATCCTGATGGAGTACAGGATATGCAGGAGTTTCTCCTATCAATCAAGGATGCGCAATCATTTTAGCAGAATCCTGCTGATCTCAGTTTTCGGGGTATTCTTCGTTCAGCCACCGATCATGAATGCCCAGACGCTGAGGGATTCCCATCCATTCAGTGTCGGAGTGATGGCGGGACCGACGAGTGGAGTGACTTTCAAGGCCGTATTCGAATCATCTCAGATAGCGGATCACGCCAGGGGCGTCGACAGTAATCTGAGTTTCAACTTGGACGACTATCTGCTTTGGTCCACTCATTTTACAATCGATATCCCTGTTCCAAGCTCTCCACTGACCTTCTACATGGGACCCGGATTTTTTGCTGGATACGAGGGAAAAGCTCTATTTTGGGGTCCTGCGGTTAACGTTGGCGCAAGCTTTGTGCGGAACCGCTACGAAGTATTCTTACAGATAATGCCTCGTGTGACCATCGTGCCTGATCTGGACGGCAAATTCGGCGTTGCCGTCGGATTGCGCTACATAATCTGAAACTGCACTGTTTGCCAGTCGTTCTTCGAGCGATTCTCTGCATTTGAGCCGTTAGTTATCGAGCAAAAAAGCTGAATTCTTGCTATACAACCGCATTCTCATAACCGGAGCCAACGGCCTTGTCGGCCAACAGCTCGTCAGTATCATGGGCCGGATGCCTGAGTACGACGTTCTGGCGACGGGCCGCGACCGAGCGCCGCGATTTTCAGGCGGCTCCTGCGGATACACACAACTGGATATCACCGACTCTGCTGCTATCGACCGATTGTTTTTGGACTTCACGCCTGATGTTGTAATTAATTGCGCTGCAATGACTCAGGTGGACTTGTGTGAGATTCAGAAGGAAGAGTGTTGGCAGATCAATGCTCTGGCAGTTGAGTTAATCGCCCGCGCTTGCCGCTCCGCTGGAGCGAGCCTGATTCAACTTTCAACCGACTTTGTCTTTGATGGAGAAGAGGGGCCGTATCGCGAAAATGCACGTCCCAATCCCATCAATTACTACGGTCGCTCCAAGCTTGCTGGTGAAAATTATGCTCGAGGAGCTGGCATGGACAAGTGGGCAATCGTGAGAACGGTGCTCGTCTACGGTATCTCTGAAAACTCACCCCGTCAAAATTTTGTCACATGGCTTCGTGACAAGTTGATCGCCGGGAATGATGTTCAGATCGTAACGGATCAGTGGCGAACGCCCACCTACGCGCCGGATTTGGCGGAAGGGATCGAAAGAATCATTCGCTACCAGAAGCAGGGCGTTTTTCATGTTTCAGGCAGGGATAACATACCCATTTACGAATTTGCACTGCTGATCGCAGATGCGTTTGGCACTGATCCGAAAATGATAGCACCTACAGATTCCAGTGCCTTCTCTCAAACCGCCGCGCGTCCTCCCCGATCAGGGTTTATCATCCTGAAAGCCGAGACAGAGCTTGGGTTTAAACCGCGAGGAATTCGCAGTGCGTTAGAGGAAATGGAGAATCTCTTCGAAAAGCACACCTCGACAGACTGAATCACTCTTTTTTCGTCTGATTGAACCCTTCGCATTCGTACCTTTTCGGCAGCGATTTTAGGTTTCAGGACACTCCTCGAATCTTCAGCAATAGATCCTTCATCAAAGCGCATCCCGTAAATGCTTGATATTCAATTCATTAGAGAGCAGAGCTCCCGAGTAAAAGACGCTATCCGCAATAAACATGCTGGTGAGGAAGATCTGGTCGATCAGGTCCTGGAAGCTGACGAAGCGAACCGTTCTCTCACGACTCGAATGCAGGAGACACAATCAGCGGCGAATCAGGCCGCTCGCGACATCGGCAGGCTCATGAAAGAAGGGCTCAAGGATGAAGCAAACTCCGCGATAGAAGAAAGTGGCAGGTTGAAGGCGACAGTAAAAGAACTGGAAGAATCTCAGCGGGTGGCCCAAAACGCACTGGATGAATTGCTTCTTGAGATTCCGAATGTGCCGCACGAATCAGTCCCCATCGGACACAGTCCAGACGAAAATGTAGTTGCGTTTGAATTCGGAGACCTACCTACGTTTTCCTTTCCAATTCTTCCGCACTGGGAACTCACAGAAAAGCTTGGGCTGGTAGATTTCGATCGAGGTTCAAAAGTTGCTGGTGCCGGCTTTCCCTTCTATGTCGGCTGGGGTGCAAGGCTTCAACGAGCATTAATCAACTATTTCCTGGACGCAGCCGGCACCGCTGGATATACAGAGATACAAGCTCCTCTGGTGGTGAACGCCGATTCCGCCCGCGGCACGGGCCAGTTGCCCGACAAGGAAGATCTGATGTATGAGGCCGTCAGAGACGGATTGTATCTCATTCCAACTGCGGAGATACCTGTGACCAATCTGCACCGGGACGAAATCTTTTCCGCGGACGATTTACCCATCAGATACAGCGCATACACACCCTGTTTTAGGCGTGAGGCGGGCTCATACGGTAAGGATGTACGTGGATTGAACCGGCTGCACCAGTTCGACAAGGTGGAGCTTGTTCACTTCGTTACACCCAAAAACAGTTATGATGCCCTAGAGGAATTGCGCACACATGTTGAGAATCTGCTCCAGGAGCTGAAACTGCCCTATCGACGGCTATTGATGTGTACTGGCGACATGGGCTTCACACAGTCAAAAAAATATGACCTCGAAGTCTGGAGTGCTGGCCAGGAGCGGTGGCTGGAAGTATCCTCTATCTCGAACTTCGAGGCGTTTCAGGCACGTCGAATGAAAATTCGATATCGTCCGGAGGACGGCTCCAAGGCTCAGATCTTACACACCATCAATGGAAGCGGGCTGGCACTTCCCCGGATAGTCGCAGCTTTGCTTGAAAACAATCAGCAAGCCGACGGGTCAATTTCAGTACCCGACGTGCTCATACCGTATCTGGGAGCTGATTCCATTTCATGATCGCAATTCCTTGAGGCATTTGTAACACATTTGTGATACAATACAGGGGCGAGGTGTATACATTGCCTTCCGTGTGGTCGATACTGTTATCTAGACGTCAATTAGTGGGATCAGTATGAATACTACCGTGGCCAATCCATTTGAGAGCAGGGTTTCTCGTTCCAGCATGAACGAGCACACCACTCCTCTTACCGTAGAAGAAGCCCGACACCTGATGTCTCGACTGGCTTTTGGCGCTCCAATTGGTACCATCACAGGCCTCGTCGGAAGTACCGCTGGTGACGTCGTTGACCAAATGTTGGACGCAGCGGCAGAGCCGCTTCCACCGGATCCCGAATGGCTTTCCGTTCAGCGACCGCCCAGAGGATCCTCCGACGCGGCCTTCGACGAGTTTAATAGTAACAACAGGATCTGGTTGGACAACGTTCGTTCGGACTGGATTCTGGATATGGCCGCCAATGGCCTTCGCGGAAGGTTGTCTCTGTTCTGGCACAATCATTTTGTGACCAGCCATGTCAACTACAGATATGCTGCTCTCGGGCACAACTATCTGAAGCTTATTCAGCTCAATGCACAGCAGAACTTCAAGACTTTCGCGCATGCTATCGGCCGAGATCCAGCCATGCTCATATACCTTGATGGCGATTCCAATAGGGCTTCCGCCCCAAACGAAAATTACGCACGGGAACTGATGGAGCTGTTCACAATGGGTCCTTACGCGGCCGATGGCTCCCCGAATTATTCTGAGAACGATGTTCAAGAAGTGGCACGGGCGATGACCGGTTGGCGACTCACGGTGTCCTCTACCTGGAGTTCTTACTTCGTCTTCAATCGATATGACGACGGTGAGAAGACCATTTTTGGTAGAACGGGAGAGTTCAACTACAACGACGTCATCGACATCATCTTTGAAGAGCGCAGTTCTGAGATTGCTTACTTCATCGCGAAAAGTCTCTACACCGAGTTTATTTATCACGAGCCCGATGAAGAATCAATCCTGGTATTGGCTCAAACCTTTCAGGATTCCAATTTCGAGCTCCGACCAGTACTGCGTCAGCTGTTCACGAGCCAACGATTTCTGGATCCGAATTTTGCAGGTTCGCGAATCAAATCACCGGTAGAGCACCTGCTAGGTCACTACGTGGAGCTTGGGATAGAACCCACGCAGGATCAGGCTAAGCAGGTCTGGCGTGCAGCATCAGGTGTTGGTCAAAACATCCTCGATCCACCCAACGTGGCGGGTTGGCCTGGTCAGAGATACTGGTTGACCACCGATACTTTGCCTGAGCGCTGGAGCGAGTCCGATTTCGTGCTGGGCAACGTAATCGCAGGTGTCTTCATGGCCAATTTTGGAGAGGCCTTAGTGGGACCGACCTCTACCCATCCTGCGCTGGAGGTGGCGGTGGCCATGGCTGAGCATTTGTTTAAAATTCCTCTCGAATGGGTGGAAGTACCAAATATCAGCGAGCCCTTTGAAGGTGACCTGATTGCAAATCCTTTGCCAGCCTGGTTAGTCGACGGGCCCGAGTATCAAAGAAATCTGGCAAAATTATTTCTTGGATCGCTTCCCTGGTATGAATACGAGATCCGGGCAAACCAGGGCCCACAGTTTATCTCGGCGTACATGACTCGCCTTTCTCAGTTTCCAGAATTCCAGCTCATTTAAGGGGTCTATCATGTGTGATCACAGTCACGATACACCGGTCAAGGGAGAACGCCTGGAAGATGGACGCCATCACGCGTGTCACCACCGAGATTGGTCCAGACGTCAATTCATGCAGGGCCTGGGCATGTCGGCAACCGGCCTGGCCATGGGCCTTTCGGGGATACCAATTCGTTCGTATGGAGCCTCCCCTCTCCTGTCCCGACTCCGTTCCAGTAGCAACGACCGAATTTTGGTACTCATTCAACTGTCTGGCGGGAATGATGGGCTCAATACCGTCGTGCCTTACACGAATGACACGTACTACCAGCAGCGTCCCAATATTGCGATAAACGCATCGTCCGTCCTCAACTTGACGTCTGATCTGGGGCTTCACCCCGCGTTGACCTCGTTTGCAGATATGTATGCTGACGGCACGATGGAAATCGTGCAGGGTGTTGGTTACACAGATCCTGTGCTTTCGCACTTCACTTCGACGGACGTCTGGGCCTCGGCCAGCGATCCCACCGATATCTCTCGGTCTGGCTGGCTTGGACGGTATCTGGAGGAGGAAAACCCGAATCATTTCGATACACCCACGGATTATCCGCTGGCCATCCAACTCGGAAACGGGTCTCCGCTGGTATTTCAAGGGTCTATCGCCGGGATGGGCATCACCTATCCCGACCTCGATCTACTCAATAAATATTTTGAAACGGGAGTCTTTTACAATGAAGACTTCGCTCCCGACACCAGCTACGGCGGTGAGTTGTCCTTCGTTCGAACGATTGCGAATAGCGCTGTTCGATACGCGGAGACGATCACGGCGGCTGCAACCGGCGGCACAAATTCAGTAGAATATCCTTCCAGGAACCGCCTCTCGGGCAATCTGGCGGCGACGGCCCGACTCATTCGAGGTGGTCTTGGAACGAGCATCTATCACCTGAATTTGGGAGGATTTGACACCCATTCTTCTCAGAGTTCGCCCCATGCGAGTCTTATGGAGCAACTTTCCGGAGCTATTGGCGCGTTCGTATCCGATTTGCAGGCGGATGGCCTCGATCAGAGAGTTCTGGTTATGACTTTTTCCGAATTTGGAAGACGTATATACCAGAATGGGTCGGCCGGAACGGATCACGGAACGTCTGCTCCGCTATTTCTCTTTGGAGGCGGTGTACAAGGTGGCATCATCGGCGGGCATCCGAGCCTCACCGATCTGGATCCGGGCGGAAACATGGTCCACGGTATCGACTTCCGAAGCGTCTATGGATCCGTTTTGAACGACTGGTTTGACGTTTCGGATCAGGAAGTAACCGATCTGATGGGTGCCGATTACGCACACCTCTCGCTGATCGACTCTGCCTTCGCCACGAATACGGGTGACTTGAGCGTCCCAGACTCAATATCCCTCTTCGGCAACTACCCAAATCCGTTCAGCGGCAGCACGGTCATCGAATTTGCACTAGCCTCGAGTGAACACGTATCGATATCGGTCTACGACATCCAAGGACGCGAGATCGCGACGTTGGTTGATCAGGTATTGCCGGCCGGCCGCCACGAGACCGTTTTCGACGGAGAGAATTTACCCAGCGGCACCTATCTGGCTCGCCTGCAGACACGCGCAGGTATGCAATCCAGAAAACTGGTCATCGTCCGCTAGTTGGTCCGCGTTTCGATATCGGTCAGAGATGGAATCGAGAAACTGAATCCCTCGTTCGCGGACTCTGGCATTCTTTGCTTGCCCGGAAATTGAGGGATGGAATCAGTCTGAATTGATTTTCCAGTTCCTGCTGCGATGGGTGAAGATTCCGGGATGTAGAAATCCTCGTTGGGCAACGAATCATTGTAATCCCGAGCGGCCCTGGATGCGACGGCCATCGTCTTGTCCGTGTTATTTTTAAGCTCGCTGAAGAGAGTCGTAATTCGCTTTTCAAGTAAATCGAATGCGTGCTCGAAAAGAGAGCGATCTCTTTCGAGAGATCCAGATTTTTGCTGAATCTGCTGATCGATTCGGGAGAGCATGGCCGCCATCGCGAACACGAACGTAGCGACGTCCGCCAGGCGCGCCTGAACCACCTGTCGGACTACGATTTCTTCTTTATACCACTTCGAAACCATTTTGAACATGTGCGCGTGATCTCTGACGAGAGACTCCAAACGCGCGGAGAACGGAGCAAGGGAGCGGTCACGAGATTCAATGCTGGGAGAAGTGGGATTGAATCCTGTATAGAGTTCCAGGGCAAGTGGAATGGCCTTCTTCAAAATTCCAGGATTGACCGAGTTTTTACCGATGCGCCCAACGTTCTGTAAAAATGACTCATCTCCGTCCCACACAAGCGCTTCGCGGATTCCAATCATTTGTTCGCCCAACTGCTTGCCCCCATATCCGAAGATGAAAGGTTGCATGACCTCATTGGAGCCCTCGACAATTCGGTGAATCCGATTGTCCCTCCAGAGACGCTCGATCTCATTCTCGGTCATGTACCCCTCTCCGCCCATGATCTCCAGGGCATCGTCAAGTACTTCCCAACCAATCTGGGAACAGAAGAGCTTGGTCATGGCCGTCTCAACCATGATATCAGTGTCTCCCCGATCCAGCATTCCAGTCATCATGTAAAGCATCGAGTCCATTGCGTAGCCATACGCATACATTCGCGCAATACGTTGCTGGACCAATTCGAAGTCCGCAAGGGGACGATCAAACTGATATCGGGTTTGTACCCACTTCGTAGCCTGATCCGCCCCACGTTTCGCGGCGCCTGTGATGCCCGCCGAAAGCGTACAGCGTCCAAAATTTAAACAGGTTAACGCAACGTGCAGGCCTCGGCCCTCCTCATGGAGAAGATTTTCCACGGGGACCTTCACGTTTTTGAAGCTGATTCTCGCCTGCCATGTACCGCGGATCCCAGTCTTGGAACGATTGCTTTCGAATACCTCTATGCCTGGCATATCGGGAGTGCAGATGAGCGCTGTTATTTTGTCCTCCTGCTCACCCGATTTTTTATCCAGCAGGCTCTGCTTGGCCATTACGGTGAAAATACCGCTCATCGCGGCGGACGTACTCCACTTTTTTTTGCCGTTCAGGATGTAATGTGTGCCATCGGAAGAGAGTTCGCATCGAGTTTCCTGACCAGCCGCATCAGATCCAACCTGTGGTTCAGAAAGACAAAACGCCGACAAATACTCTTTCGCTACACCTGGTAAGTACTTTTTCTTCTGGGATTCATTTCCGAACAACATGATAGCTTTGCACCCGATAGACTGGTGCGCGGAGACCATCACCGAACTTGAACCACAGTGCGCTCCGATCATCTCCAGCACTCGATTGTAACTGGTGATCCCGAGACCCAGTCCACCATATTCTACTGGAACTGTCATTCCCATAACACCAAGCTCGAAAAGCCGGTCGATGGCCCACTTGGGAATAATCTGCTTTTGATCAATTTCAATCGATGGATGCTCATTCTTCAGATATGCTTCGAGCTTGATCAATAAAGCATCGCAGCGCACCCTCTCATCTTCACTGATCCGGGGATATGGAAAGATGAGATCATTGCGAAATCTGCCCCAGAACAGATTCTTGGCGAAGCCCATTTTCTCGGGTTCCGGCCCCATCATGACTTCAATATCGCGGATCATCTTCTGATCCAGCTCTGAAATATTCTTGAGCTTGAGTGTATCGATTCCCATTTTTTCTACTGGGGCTGTAAATATCTTTTATGGACGTGAATTTGCTCTCGGCAGGGCGTGTATCGCGCATTTCGAGCTTCTGTTCCGCACCAATGAGGGGCTGGGACCAGGTCAGGTGAACAGTGTTAACCTACTATGAGCGAAGACCGTTCCTTATCGGTATATTCTGCCGTTTTCCCCCCTTAAATGATGCCCGTAAATTTCCCGTGAATGTGACTTTTTCTCAGCGACTGCAGGACCTACGATCGAGAAAAGGCTCGGTGTTGTGCGTTGGGCTTGACCCGGATCCCTCTCGGATACCGAATCATCTTGTCCAGAAATTGGGTATCGAGTCGGCAGTAACGTCATTCTGTCGAGAGATTATCCGAGAGACATCACCCTTTGCGATAGCTTTCAAGATAAATTTTGCCTTCTTCGAAGCACTTGGAGAGCATGGATTTACGGTGATGCGGAGTGTTTTGGATGCTCTTCCGGAGGAGGTCCTCACCATTGCTGACGCAAAGCGGGGCGATATCGGAAATTCAGCTTCCTTTTATGCCCGATCGGTCTTCGACAATTTCGGCTACGATTCTGTGACTATCAGTCCGTACATGGGCCAGGATTCCGTAACTCCCTTCCTCCAAAATCCTGGAACGTGTGCATTCGTCCTGGCCCGCACGTCGAATCCAGGTGGTTCGGACTTTCAAACGCTGCAGACAGAAGGCGTGCCTCTCTTTCGGTATCTGGCGAATGAGGCGGTTTCGTGGTCCGATGGCGAAATTGGCGAAACAGGACTCGTCGTGGGTGCTTCCGATATCGAAGCCCTCCAGGTACTTCGGGCCTCCCACCCCTTGACTCCGTTCCTCGTTCCAGGAGTCGGCGCGCAGGGAGGCAGTGCTTCAAACGTAATGAGTGCTGCCGGAAGCGGGCCTATTCTTGTCAATAGTTCACGATCCATTCTCTATGCTTCCGCGGACATCGATTTCGCCACTGCTGCAGGCCGGGTAGCTGAAGAAACCAGAAACATCTTGGGATCATGATTACACGTGTCGTTCGACTGACCATACATCCAGATCGTCTGCAAGAGTTTCTGGACCTATTCGAATCCTCCAAGTCCTCCATTCGAGCCTTTCCCGGCTGCCTGCGACTCTCACTTATGCAGGATACCTCCTACGCCAACCAGGTCAGTACCTTCAGCACGTGGGAAGATGACGGAGCCCTTCAAAAGTATCGGGAGTCCGAATTATTCATTTCCACTTGGGCCAAGACCAGGCCCCTGTTCGCTGCGCGACCCGAAGTGTACAGTTATCGCGTTCTCAGCGAGACAGATTGATACCGATGCGAGAAGTCCTTCCCGCCGAGGGCAGACCGAGTTGCGGGAGCTGCAAGGTGTCAAAAACGTTATCCACTCCGCCGAATATTTCCGCAAAGACTCCGGATCGCGAAAAATACTTCCGGCCCGAAAGTCTGATGTTCAACACCACAGAGGTGGAAAGCTCGATCTCCGAATTATCCTCTGCCTGGCCATATGCTTTGCCAGTGTAAATTGCCGTTGCATCCAGTGTCGTTCCCCCGAAGCCGTCCACCTGGACAGAAATAGTGCCAAGCATTTCAGGTTTCTCCATAAGGTGTTGATTCCCATCCTCAACTATGGCCACCGGCCGCATCCAGGTAAAGTGTCCGTCTAGTGAAAGCCTCTCCATGAGTTCGGCGCGCCCGACAACTTCCACACCGTAGACCCGGCTTCCATCGAGGTTGACTCGAAGGCGTTTCCTCACGTTATCATCCATCACATTGATCTGATCGATCGTGTTTTTTGTACGCTGATAGAACAGGGTTGTCTCGAATGAAATGCTCTCACCCAGAACCTGGAGACTGGATTCGGCTATCCATGCGCGCTCGGCTTTCAAGTCGGGGTTAGGAAGGAATCTATTGAGAGCAGTACCAAACAATTCCCGCATGGTCGGAAATCGCGGTTTACTGCCCGCATTCAGTTTAAATGCGACACTCTGAGACAGTGGGGTGATATACTCCATATTGGCACTGAGCGCTTGAAATCCGCTGATCGAAGGTTTGTCGCCGGTTACCGGCGTTGCCAGGCCGTCAAGCGTCAACCCAAGCGCCCAGTGTCCCTCATCGTTGGAGACCGATGCAATTTCGAGGCCCGACGAGTAGAGCACGCTTTGATAGCGTAGCCTGCCTGCAGATTTATCGGGCCCGATCTCTGTATCAATATCTCGCTGAAGGTGCGTGGAACTGGTCACAAACCCAATTCCTCTCAAAGTGAACGGTCCCAAGTCTCTTTCACCTACGAGGCGCATTCCCCAACTCCGGTCCAGATCCTCCTGCTTCTGGGCTACCACCTCATAGGTATGGTCCTGATATTGGTCAATTTCCTGCTGAAATCGCGCTATCCACATAGTTGCGAACAGATCAAAAGGGCCCTTTTCAGATACGCCGTTCAATATAGCCATGGTATTGCGCCACAAAGGATAACGCCAATACCGCACATTTTCTGTTTCCGGGTTCAGATGTCCTTCAGGTGCCACACCTTTTTCGGCGAAAGCGTGTAGGAAGGTGAGCCCCCATGAACCGAAATTTTGCTCCCGATCCAGCCGAACGTAAATATTCCCCACCTGCCGGTCGGTATTGGTACGGGTCTCACCCTGCTGACCGAATGGAAGATTCGCATCGCCGGACACACTCAGTCCTGCCGTCGAGGCAAGCGTCGCGCCGGCCAGGATGGATGTCTGGCCCGACCTGCTGGCGAACATGGCCTTGGTTTGCCACGACTCGTGGCTACCGATTTGCGCAGTCAACTCAGATAACTTCCCGTCCGCCTGCAAGCGCCGGCTCTGCAGATTGACAGCCCCTCCAGACACATTGGGTCCATAAGCCGCACTTACCGCGCCGCGCTCGATGGAAATGCTTCCAAGAATGTTGGCTGGCACGAGACTGAGGTCAATCCTGTTATCCCAGGCTACGTTGAGCGGGGCGCCGTCCAGAAAGATGGCAACCTGACGCTCACCTGCTGCTCGGATATAGACCAGTGTTTCTCCCCTCGAGTTGGTCTGAACCGAGGCCGAGGGCAGCAATCGCAAGGACCCCGCGATACCTGGCCTGTCCTGACGAGCCAGGGCCGATAATCCGACTCGATGAACGCGTTGAATTCTAGCACCCTGGCGTACTTCTCCGCCGATTACGATTTCTGATAGATCGTAAGAGAGAAGAGAGTCCTGTGCGACCTGTGCCACGGCCACATCTGCCAGGGCACACAACACTGCAATCCACACCGGTACTCGTAGCCGATAAATCAAATTCGAAGTAACATGCTGAGACGTAAAAAGCGGCGTCCCTGAGCCCAGGGCCGCCGCGTAATCCTTACGGAGGTAAATGATGATGAGTTCCGGGAAATGCCCTGCCCTACATGTTCGCTGTGACGACCTGCTATACGACGATGGTTCATCCATGCAATGGGCAAATTTCCTTCCGGTTGAAACCAGTTGGAGTTTACTACGGTAGACCCACTCTCCAACTATTCACCCGTCTATGAGCGATCTCTCGCAACAACTTGTACTCCTGATCAGGGAGAAACTGAAATCTGCCAGATCTCGGATTCTCCGAATCGACATCGCGGCTGGTGCGACAATCTTTCTCGGATCGTTCTTGACCGCCTGGTTCGTAGCAGCGAGTCTAGAATCGGCTTTTTGGTTCCCCCCGGTTGTGAAATGGGCCGTGCTGGGTGGCCTGTCTGTGGCGCTTATTGGAGTTCTGGCTTGGTACATCGCCCGCCCTGTTTTGCTTCACCTCGGAGTCATAGCCGGGCGTGAAGAGGATCAGATCGCCCGCTCTGTCGGTCGGGCCTATCCGCAAATTGAAGACCGCCTTCTGAACCTGCTGCAACTTGCCAGTGGGCAACACAGCACCTCTCCGGCCCCATTTGTGGATCAGGCGGTCCAGCGCCTAGGCGAACCCATGAGGAAAATGTCTTTTGGGGCGGTCACCTCCTGGAAATTGCCTCTTCGGTATTCCAGGTACGCCGCGCTTCCGCTGTTTCTTGTACTGTCTTTCATGATTGCCGCACCAGGCCCGTTCTTCTCTGCCACCAACCGAATCACGGCCCCGAGTACGGTCTTCGAGCGACCCGCTCCGTATTCCATTCAGGTTTCACCCGGGGATGCCGAGCTGATCATCGGGAACGACCTTGAGGTTTCCATCAGCATCACTGGCCTTCTTCCCGAGCAGACGCCAGTGCTGGAAACCATCCTCGAGGGCGAATTTCGGTCCCGATTTGTAAATCTCGCTGACGACTCAACAGGATCACTAAAACACGTGTTTCAAAATGTCCGCCAGGCATTTCAATACCGAGTCGCGGGAGATGAAGTCGTCACCACGTGGTACAGTGTCCTCATTCTTGAGCGTCCCCTGGTCCAGCAGCTGAGCCTCAGGCTGATCTTTCCACGATACACGAGGATTCCAACTCAAATTCTAGATGTAAATGTCGGAGATTTCAGTGCGCTAAGAGGATCCACGGTAGAAGTAAACATCTCGGCTTCCGGAGCTGAAACACAACGGGCATGGCTCCACTTCGATTCCGGTCGAGTCATCGAAATGAGTGTCGATGGGACTCATATCGAAGGTAGGTTCGGCGTGAGGGGAAGTGATTCCTATCACGTCGTCCTTCAAGGAAAAGACGGAATCCTGAACTTGAATCCCATCTTGTACCGCGTGGAGAGCCTTACAGATGCCCCACCCTCAGCGTCCCTCCTTGCGCCAGCGTCCCTCGTCGACCTGACGGACGATATGCTCGTTCCTCTTCTCGCCCATATAACCGATGACATCGGCTTCAATCGCCTGACCCTCTTCTATCGGCTCTCAGAAAGCCGTTTTGGGAATATTTCGGAAGAATTCAGTTCGCTCTCTATCGATATCCCGAACCATTATCAGCTGGATCAGGACGTCGCATATTCCTGGGCCCTCAAGGATGTAACCATTTTGGATCCAGTGCCTGGCGACATCATCGACTACTACCTGGAAGTTTTCGACAACGACACCATCTCCGGTTTCAAGTCAGCGCAGACGAGGATCTATCAGCTTCGCATGCCATCGCTTGCGGAGCAGTACAAGCGACTTGACGATTCCCAAGACGACACCCAAGCCTCAATCGAAGACCTTCTTGAGCGAGCAAACAAGGCGCGAGAACAATTCGAAGAGCTGAAAAAAGAGCTTCTTCAGAATCCCGAAGCTGATTTTCACGATGAACGACTTCTTGAGCAGCTCCAGCAACGTCAGAAAGATCTGGAGAAGTCCGTAGATCAGATTGCCGATCAGATGGATCAGCTTTCCGAACTAATGGAGGATAATGATCTTGTCTCAGACGAGACGCTGGACATGTTTGAGGAATTGAAAGAAGTGGTAGAGGAAGTCCGGACTCCAGAATTGATGGATGCGCTGGAGCAGCTTCAAAATGCCCTGGAGAACATGAATCTCAACGAGATGCAGGACGCTCTTGAGAAGTTCGAATTCTCTGAAGAAATGTACCAGGAGCGGCTGGAGAGAACACTAGATCTGTTCAAGAAATTTCGAGTCCAGCAGGATCTCGAGGAAATCGAAAAACGAGCAGAAGATCTCTCAGAAACGGAGGACAAACTCGCTGAAGAGACCGCCAAGCTTGAAAATGAACAGAAGACTGCCGAGGAAGCCAACGGCGAAAACCAACAGCCGGGTGAGAAAAACGAGGACCTCGCAAAACAACAAGAGCTGGCTGCCGAGGAAATGAAGGCGCTAGAAGAGAAGATGGAGCAAGTCCGTGAACGCATGGAGGAATTGAACAACATGCCGGATCAGGAAATGCAGGATCTGCTGGAAGACACACAGGATCAGCAGATGGCCCAACAGATGCAAGAAAATGCTCAGGAATTGAGGGATAACGAGCTTCAGCAGGCCCAGCAGCAGCAAGAGAAGATGAGTCAGCAACTGAATCAGCTTTCGTCGCAGATGCAAGATATGCAGATGAACATGCAAGGGGCTCAAATGCAAGTCAACATTGCCGCGATACGTGCCACGCTGGAGGACGTTCTAACGTTATCTCAGAAGCAAGAACAGCTCCGCCACGAGGTGCTTTCCTTGACGCTGGACTCCCCCCTGTTGCGATCCTCTGCGCAAGTTCAGGTGGATCTGGCCGAGAGTCTTACCATTGTGTCGGATTCTCTTCAGTCGATCGCCCGAGAAATTCCGCAGATGAGCCGTGACATACAGGGGCGAGCTGGCGACACACTGAGGGAGATGAGTGACGCAATCGTCGCGATGACGGAGCGATCTGCTCGCAGGGCTGCTGGACATCAGAAAGGCGCTATGACCAATCTGAACGAACTCGCACTCATGCTTTCTGAATTGTTGAACCAGCAGATGAATGGTTCAGGAACGGGCCAGAGTAATCAGTCCATGGAGCAGATGATGGAACAGCTCCAACAGATGGGACAGCAGCAGCAGCAATTAAATCAGCAGATACAGCAGCTACTGAATGACATGCAGGGCTCAAGGCTTACCACTGACATGATGGATCGGCTGCGTCAGATGGGCAGCCAACAGGAGCAGATCAGAAATGAGCTCAGAAAAATGAGCAGAGAGCGTAACTCTCGCAACAAGATTCTGGGAGACCTGAACAAGATTGCTGATCAGATGGTCGAAAGTATACTAGAACTGCAGCAAAATCGGGTTACGCGTACGACCGTCAGGAGACAGCAACAAATTTTGACGCGCCTCCTCGAGGCTTCGAGATCACTCGAACAGAAGGGAAAAGACAAGAAACGCGAGGGTAAGTCTGCGGACGAAATTTTGCGAGAAAGTCCAGCCCAGCTCACGCCCTCCGAACAACTCGAACGCCTGAGACGAGATCTTATTCGAGCTCTTGAATCTGGCTACTCTTCCGATTACGAGTCGTTGATCAGACAATACTTCACTCTGCTCCAGAACGGATCCACCCAGCAACCGTAGCCACCATTCAGAATCTGGTCAGGCCTCTTCAGCAGGTGCAAAACACAGCGCTTCGCTCGTTGCTTGCTCTCAGATGAACCGATCGCGGTCTTCTTCCGTGGGTATTCGGCACGAATCCAGTTTACCGAACCAGTCATATCTATTTCGAGCGAACCATCCGTAAATAGCGTCGCTTATTGTGACTGGAATGACCCGAAACCAGTAAAGAATCGGCCAAATCCCCGTCAATTTTCGCGCGATTCTAAGAATTGCTCGCGAGTTGGCAAATACGTTTCCATCTTCTATCAAGACGATGGAGTCAAGATAATCTTCGGGAAGATCGTACTTCTGCAGGAGGGTTTGGGCCTCAGATGACTGAAGAGCGCCGAACCTGAAATACCCCTTTGGGTCCCTATCTAGCACGAAATTGACTCCGGAATTGCAGAAGTTGCACACGCCGTCGAACAATATGATCGCTGAACTCTGGCTCATCATTACCTGATCCTGACCCGGGTTTTCGGGTGATACGTGCACGTGTATAAAAAAGCTTCGATGTGGTCACCCCTATGCAGAAGATTCGCAAAGGCACATTAGTCTTGAAAAAACAGTCACATATTGGTAAATTACAGGTTCTGTGCGTTACGGATTTGCTTCACTTTGTGGATCATTGCTACTGCAACGCCAGCGCCACCAGACCGGGAATCGGAGGTGCTTCACGATATCATGCTGCCGGCCAGTCCGACAGCATGTGAGAGCCCACCCCTCCCCGTCGATGTTTGTTACACACCCGCTAACTACGTGACTAAGGTATGGCCAACGCGATGAGGATTCTTTTTATTACTGGAGAGGTTGCACCATTTTCCGATACATCGGAAATAGCCAAGATTGTACGGACGCTCCCTGAGTCTTTACATGAATCGGGGAAATACGAGACCAGAATTCTGATGCCGAGATACGGGACCGTCAGTGAAAGAAGGAATCGCCTGCACGAAGTCATCCGTCTTTCGGGAAGCGAAATCACCCTTGGTGATCGCACCGAAGTGCTGCGTGTGAAAGTAGCGTCGATTCCCGGAATCCGCCTCCAGGTTT
>CALBJU010000270.1 GCA_937893205.1 uncultured Bacteroidota bacterium | reverse complement strand
AAAACGCTGATCAACGACCTTGAGGAAGCTGGAGCGGTTTGGCTCGAGAAACGTAGAGGCTTTCCGCACAACTACACTGTACTCATGATGAATGAAGAGCATCCGGACGTCGCCCGGATCAAGGAAGCTCACGCTGCCGCCGACGCGGACTCCCATGACGAGTATTATGACGAATACCCGAAGACAAATGATGACGGGTCAGATTCAGATACCGAGCTCACATACGATGATTCTGAATACAATGAGACCGAGTATTCAGAGTCGTAATCGATTCACCCCACCCGTTAATTCTGTTTATTCATGACGATTCAAAACGAGCTGACACCCCACCAAATCGTTGGTGAGCTGGATCGGTACATCATCGGTCAACACGAAGCTAAAAAGAGTGTGGCCATTGCGCTGCGCAATCGATGGCGACGCCTCAACGCGTCTGCTGAAATGCGCGATGAGATCATGCCGAATAATATCATCATGATCGGCCCGACGGGCGTTGGTAAAACGGAGATTGCCCGCCGACTGGCAAAGCTATCAGGAGCACCGTTCGTCAAAGTTGAGGCAACCAAGTTTACCGAGGTTGGCTATGTGGGCAGAGACGTTGATTCGATGATCCGTGATCTGTGTGATATTGCCATCAACATGGTCCGCGAGGAACACAGCTCATCCGTCCAAGAAAAGGCGGTCCAGAGGGCTGAAGATCGAATACTGGACATCCTCATTCCCCCAGCTCCCGTCGTCCTGTCAAAAGTCCCTGTCATCACGACGCCCGGATTTGAGATGCAGCAAGGACAACCAGCGGCGCAGGTGGGCGCTGCATCCATCGACGACCATGTTCTCAGGACTCGAACGCGTGACAAGTTCAGGAAGAAATTGCGTGACGGCGATCTGGACGAGAGGGAAATTGAGATTGAGGTTTCCAGCGATCAATCTCCCATGCTTCAGGTATTTGGACCCATGGGCATGGAGGAAATGGGAGTCAACATGCAGGATATTTTTGGAAATCTGGGTGGGAAAAAGAGCAAGAAGCGTCGCGTTCCCGTCGCGGAGGCTCGCGAAATACTGACCCAGGCGGAAGCTCAAAAACTCATCGACATGGACAAAGTGACCAAGCAGGCACTTGAACGGGTCCAGCAATCGGGCATCGTGTTCATCGATGAAATAGACAAAGTGGCGACGCGAGGGGGGGCGGGGAAATCTGGCCCAGATGTATCTCGAGAAGGTGTTCAACGTGACCTACTTCCCATTGTGGAGGGCTCAAGTGTCAATACGAAGTATGGAATGGTCAAGACTGATCATATTCTCTTTATCGCGAGCGGCGCTTTTCACATAGCAAAACCCAGCGATTTAATCCCGGAATTGCAGGGTCGGTTTCCGATCAGGGTTGAGCTGGATAGTCTTACGGAAGAAGATTTTTACAAGATTCTGACGGTTCCCCAGAACGCCCTTTTAAAGCAGTACAAGGCATTGTTAGAGTCCGAGGGTGTCGATGTAGAGTTTACCGATGAAGCCGTGAGGGAAGTAGCACACATGGCCGCCGCTGTAAACGAGGACGTCGAAAATATCGGGGCCCGGCGTCTGCACACCATTCTTACGACCCTCCTCGAAGATATTCTGTTCGACGTACCAGATGCGATGCGCGACGATCATTTTCTGGTCGATCGTGATCTTGTCCTTTCGAAATTGGCCGAGGTGGTAGAAAATCGAGACCTGAGTCAATACATCCTATGATGGCTCTTCGCGTCATTTCAAATGCCGCGGACGCGGCCAGCGTTTGGGATAAAAGGTACTCTGCGCAGCATGTCGCCTCCCCATTTTGTGATTTCGAGTTTATCGAATCGCTTGCAGAGCTTTTCGGTTGGCAAACTTCCACAGTGGTAGTTGGGGACGTGCTCACTGCACGCGTCATTGTGCGATCGAGGGGCCCTCTGAAGGACATTGTGGTACCTCCTTTCTCTCCCTACTCCGCTATTTTGTTAGATCCGAAAGCGACCGTTACGGAGCGCGATGCCGCGGTTGCTTTGTTGAATAAATCGGTTGAGGCGCTTCCCTACTCGCGCTTGTTCTCTCTTGACCCGGAATATTTTGGGTCTGATTCGAGTCTTGATGGCTTCACAGTTCAGAAGCGCTTCACCTATGCGTTGAGGAATGCCCCCTTGGAAGAGGCTATTGCTGAATGGTCGTCTTCCAGCAGACGTACATTTCGAAAACATTCGAAGGAATACGAGTTCCTGGACGACAGCGTTGATGTTGAGCAGATTGCTGCGATGACAGCTGAGGGATACAAGCAGAGTGGTCGCAAAATGGCCCTGAATCCATTCATTTTGAGCGCGTTTGCTGAATCGCTTATCAAGCGCGGCCTTGCAGCTGCAGTCGGACTCAGAAACCGAGAGAACGGACGCCTCGAGGCCGGAATGGTCCTATTGCTGAATTCAGCAACTGCATGGTGCTGGCTTACCGGTAGCGTTCGGGGCCCTTCCATGACTGTTCTTACGGCACACGCTCAGCAGTTCCTTCACGCCAAAAACGTTCGCCGAATGGATCTTATGGGCTCAAATACTCCGAACATTGCAGAATTCAAAAGACGATTTGGAGGAGATCTGATATCCTATTGTCACCTTTCCAGACGCTCCGTGATGTCTGCAGCGCTGGAGGGTTTGCGAGGCCGCCCTGACGCGGGCCGTTCACCAGAAATCGCAGCAGGTCGGTGACACCTCAGATGTTTGAGCCAACGCGGATCGACATTCCGGATCGACACTACGACAAATGGGCTTCCTGCGGATTTGTCCTCTTGATCTTTTCCGCCTATCTGCTTCGTTTTGGTTACGGTTTCGGATTCAGCGATCAGGACGAGTTTCTACCTCTCATCATGCACTGGCAGGACGCCGAGCTGTTCGCTCGCGACTGGTTTGTCATGGAGCAGGCCTCATCGTTTGGGGTGCGCACCATTTTTTCGAGAGCTCTCTATTTGCTCAGTTTGGCTGTTCCCTTGAAGGCTATTGTCACCATCCTCCATTTTTCGACGTTCGCTGCTGTTTCTACGGCGATATTCCGCATTGCGAACAAGCTGTACCGCAACAGACTGACCGCCGGACTGGCCATTTTCATGGTAGTGCTTCTCACCTCGCGATGGAATCCTGGTGGAAATGATCTGTTTCATTCTATGCTGGTTCCTTCGAGCATGTCGTGGGCCCTCGCACTCTGGAGCTTCGAAAGAGTCTTACACAAGCGATATTTGATGGCTGGAGCGCTTTCGGGAGCGGCGATGCTTATTCATCCTCTGGTTGGCCTTCAAGTAGGAGCCGTGATCGCCGTCTCGATCTTTTTCACCGAAGCGCCCCGAAAGCGCGCGCTAACCGGCTTTCTTCTACCTTTCCTCATCGTAGCAACGCCCTTGATTGTCGTGCTAGCCGGTTGGGAAAGCTATGAACCAGAGAATTCTACCCGTTTCAGTGCAGAGTTCACTCTGACCCAGCTTCGGGCACCTCACCACTACCTTCCAAGCGCGTTTACGGTCTCCTCTTTCATCAAACTGGCGATCATATCCGTTCTTGGATTTGTAATCCTGTGGACTGAAAGACTGCCGTTGGTAGCCAGCAGAAGGTTTTGGAGCCATCAGGATGGTCGGGCCAGAAGATTTCTGCTCACGACAAGCATTCTTCTCCTCTTCGTTCTGCTATGCGCCTACGCCATGACCGCAATCTGGCCGGTTCTCGGAGTGACGCGACTGCAGCCGTTCAATTTGAGCGTCCTGCTGCGAATTATGGTCGTGATCGCGTTGAGCGGTGTGGTATCTGGGTTGATTCCGCTCAGAATCGGGCGACGGATCACCAAGGAGATCTGTAAATCATCTTTTCCTATGGCCGCTGGTCTGGTTGCTCTTCTTGTAGTCATCGGCGCGACGCAATCTGACACGCTGAAGAACAGAATTTTTCCTTCCGATGCGTCGAAAAATGAGCTGTACGATTGGATTCAGTCAAACACGCAGCAAGATGCGGTCTTTGCAATTCCCCCTTCGATGTCTGGCTTCCAGGTGGGTTCACGGCGGGCCCAGTACGTTTCGTTCAAGTCCTATCCGTACGAGGTCAGCGCGTCAGAGGAGTGGCTACGACGGCTTGTGACCATTGCTCCCGTGAACGATCTCAGACCCGGCGGTGTCGCTCTGCAGGCTCGACTGGATGAAGCGTATGCTGAACACAGCCCCGGAGGTTGGAAGGATATTCTGGAGAAAGAGGAGATCGATTTTATTGTCAGGGAGCGAACCGATCAACCAGACGGTTGGAGCATCATTGATCCGGCCTGGTGCTCATCCAGTTGGTGTGTCTACTGGGCTGGCCGTATTCTGCTCACCCCGTAACCAACATCTCCCAAGTGAGCATCAAAGCACGAATACTTTCCCTTTTTGAGGACTCTTCCTTCAGAGCTCCCGTGCTGAAATTGCTGTCCGGTACCGGGATTGTTCTCGTCATCGCGTACCTGGCCAACATCGTCCTGTTGCGCCTGTATTCAGATGAGTTCTGGGGGATTGCCGACTATATCGTTTCGTGGGTCAGCATTCTCGCTCCCATCGCATCGTTGCGATATGAGGACGCTCTGATGCTGCCGGAAAACAGGCGGCAGTCGGCTCATACCTATCTGCTATCGATTGTCGCGGTGATGGCAACGACGGTCATAATGCTGGCAATACTTTCTTTTTCCGATACTGCAATAGTATTTTTTGAGGAAAAGGAAGTTGGACGATGGGCGCTGATTCTGCCGCTGGCCTTATTCGGAAATCGCCTTGCCAAGATCAGTGAACTGTGGCTGGCCCGGCAGGAGTCATTCGGTCGCATCTCCGCAGCACAGGTTGTACAAACCAGTTCGATGGTGAGTGTTCGCATTGCCGCCGGAGTCGTTGGACCCGGTCCGGGGGGACTTCTCTGGGGCTATGTCGTCGGATTTGGTCTCTCGGCAGTTTTCATCTCTAAGCGGATCGTGACAACGCTCAGGCAATCATTCGAAGGCCGCCCAACCTTCAAAGAATTCCGCTATGTCGCCAGTCGATATCGAAAATTCCCCCTTTTTACAACACCAGCAGCGCTTTTGAGTGCTCTCGTTACGCGTCTTCCCATACTGCTGATTCCTGAATTTTTTGATTGGAGTACCGCCGGTCAGTTTTCCCGGGGCTTCAATCTTCTTTTCCTCCCCCTGAGCTTGATTGCGATGGCCGTTGCGCAAGTCTTCTTCGTTCGCGCGGTCGAAGCACACCGCGCGGGAACGCTCTCTGTGCTTTCGGCAAATGTACACTCGAGACTCGTTTTGCTCGCTCTCTTCCCAACAGGGATAGTCATGGTCGCGGGGCCAGATATTTTTGAAGTTTTGTTCGGTGAGGACTGGCGTCCATCCGCAGAATATCTCAGATATGTTGCCCCCTGGATCATGTTTTCAATTGTGGCCTCGCCGATGACCCGCCTCTTCGATGTCCTCGAGCGTCAGCGACTGGAATTGGTCGTAGCGTCCCTGATGTTCATCACGATTCTGGGTGCGATTCTTCTCGGAGCTCGCATAGGAGGCATTGAGGCTCTTTTACTTTATTTGGGAATTGCCGGCGCATTCGTGCGCTTCGGCCAGATAGTACTTCTACTCCGACTCACAGGGGCCAAGCTGGGAGCAGTACTCATTCCATACTGGACGTATTTCCTTCCCGCGCTGCCCGCGCTCGCGGCTGCCGCGTATGTAACAAGATTCGATAATCCGCTGATGACCCTGATAACAGCGGTTATCGGGGGCGCCGGTTTCGCACTTTACGTGCTCAGATCAGAGAAATTGATTTAAGGTGCTGCTTTGATGAAGGAATACTGCAACTGGATGGTCCTGATCGCCGCAATGGCTTCGGGAGGATGTGTTACCGAGAGCACCGAACAGCCGCTATCCGTGATGACTTTTAACATCCGGTATGACAATCCGAACGATGGCGTCGATGCATGGGAAAGTCGCAGTGAATGGGTGACTTCCATCGTAAACAGCTCGGGCGCACACGTTGTTGGACTGCAGGAGGCTCTCAAGCATCAGATCAATGACTTAGTCAACGATGACTCGCCCTTTCGGTGGATAGGCGTCGGAAGAACGGACGGTCTTTCAGGCGGGGAGTACTCCCCTATCCTGTACGATCCCGATCGTTTGGAACTACTTGACTGGCACACCAAGTGGCTATCAGAATTTCCTGATTCTGTTGGAATTTCGGGCTGGGATGCAGCATTACCCAGAATTGCTACCATCGCGTCATTCGTAGACCGCATATCTGCAGACACCATTCGTGTGATCAACACCCACTTCGATCATAGAGGTGAAGAGGCCAGAGAAAAAAGCGCGGACCTCATCGGAGGATGGTCCATAAATCCCTCAATCGTTCTGGGGGACTTCAATATCGAAAGCACTACGCCAGCATACACCTCGCTGACCGTCACTCATGGACTTAGCGACGCCGCCATTTTGGCCGAAATGGCCGCGCTTGGCACCTTCAGGACGTTTGATCCAGCAGCTCAGGTATCCAGGAGGATTGATTACGTGTTTTTGACCAGCGGATACCGAGTTCTTGACTACCAGGTGCTCTCACCTCTGCGGAACGGAAGATATCCCTCAGATCACCTTCCGGTAGTGGTCCAGATCGAGCGGAAATAAGAAAGGGCGCCGGCCCGATGGCCGGCGCCCTTTCTTGGCGTTCATTCTTGAGCGGGTGATGAGATTCGAACTCACGACCCTCACGTTGGCAACGTGATGCTCTACCACTGAGCTACACCCGCGTTAAGAGCCAGCAAAAATACGCCGACTGACTGCCCGCATCAACCCCCACGCCGACCTTTACATGAAGCTCACGAATCATTTCTAGTACCGGCCCGGCCTTATGCACGCTCTTTAGCTTGCGATGATTCATTCATCCAAAGTTGATCGACAGGATGCCGCGCCCGGTCAATCTTTTCAGTTCCGCACCTTAGCTTGAAGTCTCCCCTCATTTCACATAAGTCCTTAAAAATGGCTCAAATCATAGACGGAAAAGCAATATCTGCAGCAATTCGCCTGGAGGTGAAAGAAGCGGTTTCTGACTGGGTTGCGGCTGGTCATCGGGCTCCTTACCTGGCCGTCGTTCTCGTCGGTGAAAATCCAGCATCCGCGTCTTATGTAAGGGGCAAGGCCAAGGCCGCCGCAGAGGTAGGAATCGAGAGCGATACCCTCACGTACGATGCATCTATAAGCGAAAAGGACCTCCAGGAGATCGTAGACAGGCTTAACCAGGATGACGGAGTAGACGGAATTCTTATTCAACTTCCCCTGCCCGATCACATCGATGAACGAAAAGTGATTGGTGTGCTCAATCCTGCTAAAGATGTCGATTGTTTCCACCCCGAGAGCGTCGGAAACCTGGTTATCGGCATCGATGGCTTCGCTCCTGCCACCCCAGCAGGAATTATCGAGCTTCTCGTCCGTTCTGGGATCGAAACCACTGGAAAGCACTGCGTAATCGTCGGTAGATCAAACATCGTCGGAAAGCCACTCGCGAACCTGATGCTCAGGAAGGGTGTCGATGCAACAGTCACCGTATGCCACAGCAGAACCCAAAATCTTTCGGAAATCACCAAACAAGCGGATATTCTGGTCGCAGCGATCGGACGAGCTAATTTTGTGACCGAGGATATGGTCAAGGATGGGGTTGTGGTAATAGATGTTGGAATAAACCGCGTCGACGATAGCACCAGGGAACGCGGATATCGCCTGGTCGGGGATGTGGACTTCGACGCAGTCTCCAAAAAAGCCAGCCACATCACACCCGTTCCCGGCGGCGTTGGGCCCATGACAATTGCGGTTCTCCTGCAGAACACTTTCAAGGCTGCGACGAACTAGAACGAGCGGTCGCGCTGTACAATACGGAAGTGACCATTTCTCGAGCTTCCGATCTCCGCCTTGTGCGGGATTGCGTATCCAACCTTCTGGGCGACATGGCTCCGAGCGAATCCATCAAGAATAATCACATTGAGTTCCTGGACTCCAGTTCCAGTGAAACCACCGTCATTATCAAAGTCGTCCTGCCGATCAATAACGCAAATCGTTTGATCGTCCAAGCACTTCTGGAGATGGAGCTGGAGGCGCGTGGGGTCCTCGTAGTGAAGCACCTTCCAAGCTCAGAATCGAAGTACGGGCCCCTGCGATTGGTTCAGATCAGAAAAGCAGCCTGATAGGATCGACGTAACAGATCCCAGCCATTCAGGGCGTGAGTACTTCTGGGTCGCACGCTATACCGTTTACGGAGAACGTGTACTCAATTGAAGCCGTTTTCTCCAGTGTTCGAGCCACCGAGCAGTACTTCCCCAAGCTCAGAGCAATTGCCCGCCTGACCTTTCCTACTTCCAGCGTCCCCGTCAGACTGAAGTGCACGTGAATGTGTTCGTAAATGGATGGAGATACACCGTCCGGCTTTTGGCCCTTGACTTCAATCGAAAATGAGGTGATCTGCTGACGGCTTTTCTTGAGAATGGATACAACATCAACTCCACTACACCCACCAATGGCCATAACCAGAAGTTGCATGGGTCCCACGCCGTTCCCCTTTCCGTCCTCGTACGCCGTTGCGTCATCGATGTCAATCGAGAGACCATCGGAGTTGAAAGCGCGAAAATGAAAGTCGTTTTCCTGCTTGACCAGATTTACTGAGACCAGTCCCATTTGAAAAATCTATTTAGTTGAAGATTCCGCTGCGAGGTCCTCCCAACTCCACTCACGAAGACCCTCAAGTGTTTGGTGTGCCGTTAAATCGTGCTGTATCGGAGTGACAGACACCCATCCGTTTTCTACAGCCCACAGGTCGGTATTCTCTCCCGAATCAAGATTGATAAACGTGCCGGAGAGCCAGTAGTAGGTCTTGTTGAACGGATCCAACCGTTCTGCGAACGACTCCTCCCACATTGAGCGCGCTTGCCGTGTTATCATGCATCCCTTTATATCTGAATAGGGAAGGTCGGGAATATTCACATTCAACAAAATCCCACTCGGAAGGCCCCCCTTCAGCACACGTGTCGCAATTTGGGTTGCAACCCTTCCTGAGGCCTCGAAATCAGCTCCTGACCATTTGCAGTGTGAAAACGCGATCGCTGGTATGCCAAGGATAGCTGCTTCCGTAGCTGCGCTTACCGTACCCGAGTAGATTACGTTCA
>CALBJU010000269.1 GCA_937893205.1 uncultured Bacteroidota bacterium | reverse complement strand
CGCCGCAAGCGCGCAAATAAACACGGATTTCGTTCCCGGATGGCGACTAAAAATGGTCGCAGGGTTCTGGCGCGACGCAGGTCGAAGGGCAGAATCAACCTGACGATCAGCGACACCAAGCCAAGCAAATAGGCTTAGCGGTGTCCAGCACCTCGGTGGCCGCGTTTTCAGGCCGAGAACGGCAGACGCTTTCGCGCTCCCACCACCTCAAGCGAAAACGTTTTATTGAGCCGCTCTTCGATCGCAGCGATCCGTCGACAGGCTTGATTGCCTCGGGTTGTATTCGGCTGATGTTCAGACAGGTCCAGCCAGATTCCATACTCGTTCCATTTCAGATCGGAGTTGCCGTTGGAAAATCGACAGGCACGGCGGTAAGAAGGAATCGGATAAAGCGGATCATCTGGGAAGCAGTCCGGCTCAATCAGAATTCACTCCTGGAAGCCGCCAACCTGGCGGACGGGTTACTGACGGCAATGCTATTGTATCGGGGGCGGAGCTTCGATTCAGAGACCATCACCAGGGATACGCTCACCGCCCTGGGTAAATTGAACGCAGGACTTGTGAAGCATACGCTCTCACGCAAGCAAGATGAGACCTGAAACGGAACTGAGAAGCCGAAGCTCCGTACCGCGAACCCACCCACCATTCCAGCAATCGCCATTTATCTCACCCACACCCTGAACGAGGCCACCCTTGGATAGAAACGTCCTTACTGCCACCGTCTTGATTGCCATAATCATGATCGTTTGGTTGACGTGGCTGGCACCTCCTCCCCCGGAAGCAACCGACCAGGCCTCCGGAGTCGAGTCAGAACAGGTTCAAGCACCCGCTGAGATTGTGGAGCAGGCATTACCTGCAGTGGGGATTGCTCCCGTGCTGGCTGAAGACGATATGACCTTCGTTGGTGGTCAGAACGGTGTTGTGCGTTCCATTACCGTGGAGAGTGATTTGTACCGTGCGGTTTTCTCTACGCAGGGTGGCACGTTCACCTCGTTTGAACTCAAGGAGTACAATAGAGCTGAGAGCGAAGACCCGGTTCAGCTGGTGGATCCCACGAAAGGCGGTGCTCTGGGAATCGAGTTTACCTCACCAGGGAACAGAAATTATGATTCCCGATCTTTCGTTTTTTCTACCGACACGAATCGCAGCGACATTCAAGTCGGAGATGCCGGAACGACTCTCACGTTCTCGACTCCCATCGGGGATGGAAGTATCTCGTTCAAATACACGTTCTCTCCAGACTCGTACGAAATAGGCCTGGAAGTTACGCAGGACGGCTCTGCATCATTTGTAACGCGAGACGGCTACGAGCTCGTGTGGAGTGGCGGGATTCCGTTTTCTGAGATGGATATTCAGAACTCGGCGCTCCGAGCGGGAGCTTATGCCCGTAGCGGCGGCGAGGTCGAATCTGTCGCTCTCTCCTCAGAAGAATACGATGAACAACGCCTATCGGGAGATGTCGATTGGGTATCGGTAAAGAGCAAGTACTTCACCGTGGCGGTGATGCCGCAGGGTGATACTAGAGGAGCGGAGTTGAGGGGCGAGCGAGTGGGCACCATCGAAGATGGAGACCTTCGGCACGATTATGTGGCGAGCCTGATGATGCCTTCTCCCAGCCGGGCGACGGACAGCTTCAAGTTGTATATGGGACCCATGTTGTACGGTAATATCAGTTCGTATGACCTGGGCCTTTATGAGATGGTCGACTTAGGATGGGATTTTTTCGAAATCGTCACCCGTCCCCTCGCGCGCTTTGTGTTTATACCGCTGTTCGCCTTCCTCGCGGGGATCGTGCCGAGTTATGGTCTGGTGATCATCATCATGTCCTTTCTGATCAAGCTGGTTCTATATCCTCTTACCAAGTCTTCTTTCAAGAACATGGGCAAGATGAAGGAGCTGCAGCCCCGAATGGAGGAGATCAAGGCGAAGTACAAAGACGATCCGAAGAAGCAGCAGGAAGCCACGATGAAGATGTACAAAGAGACGGGTGTAAACCCGCTCGGTGGCTGTCTGCCCATGCTCCTTCAGTATCCAGTGATTATCGCGCTGTGGCAGTTCCTGCCCCAGGCCATTGAGCTTCGCCAACAGGGATTCCTATGGGCCAATGACCTCTCAGCGCCGGACGTCATCGTCAATCTCCCATTTGAGATACCGTACTTCGGCAGCGCAATAGCAGGCTTTACGCTGCTCATGGGGATATCCATGGTGTTCCAAATGAAGGTTTCCATGACGGCGCAGTCGAACGCGCAGGCGAAGATCTTCACCTACGTCATGCCGGTCTTCATCTTTTTCATCTTCAATAAACTGGCCTCCGGACTTAATCTGTACTACCTCTGCTATAACGTGCTCACAGCCATTCAGCAGAAATTGATCAATAAGCAGATTCACGAACATCCCGAAGAGCTGAAACCAAAGGCTAAAATCAAAGCCGCGAAAGGGCGAAAATCCGGCGGGAAGGGTTCCAACACAAAAAATTCCAAGGCTAAGCCTTCCAAAGGCATTGGTGCCATCACGGGTAAGGCGATGCCCAAGTCACGCCACCGATAGTGGCTCTCCCATGATGTATCCTGGAACGGGAGATACCATCGTCGCCCGCGCTACGCCGCGGGGCGCCTCCGCACTGAGCATCATACGCTTGTCCGGGGCGAAGGCCCTAGAGATTGCGGCCGGGGTGTTCGAAGGCCACGATCTCCTTAAACAATCGACTCACACCGCACACGTCGGTTTAGTGCGGGGCGACCAAGGGGCAATCGATCAGATCGTAGCGACGCTGTTTCTGGCTCCAAACAGCGCCACGGGAGAGGATATCGTGGAGTTCTCTTGTCATGGAGGCGACGTGGCAACGGATACAATAATTGAATTGCTCACAAGCAAGGGGGCTCGTCATGCCGAGCCGGGTGAATACACGCTGCGTTCATTTCTGAATGGCAAAATCGACCTCGCTCAGGCCGAGGGCATTGCAGAACTGATACATGCTCGATCCGAACGTGCAGGTAGGATATCGTTGGCTCATTTGCGCGGACGTTATTCGGATGAATTGTCCGAGATTCGGTCAAAACTGATCGAATTGGTATCTCTCATCGAGTTGGAGCTGGATTTCAGCGAGGAAGACGTCGCTTTTGCTGATCGTTCCCGTCTGGTGGCTCTGCTGGACGAGGCTGAAACTCGAATTCAGGTGTTACTGAACTCCTATCAGTACGGAAAGGCCGTCAGCGAAGGTATACGTGTGGTGATTGTGGGTCGTCCCAACGCAGGAAAGTCTACCCTATTGAACGCAATTGTGGGATATGACCGCGTGATCGTGAATGAAAAACCCGGAACGACCCGGGATGAGGTCGAAAGTGAAGTAGAATTTGAAGGAGTGCGGTTTCAGTTTGTGGATACCGCTGGGCTCAGAGAGACGGATGATGCAGTGGAGGCTGAAGGTGTGAGACGCTCCTACCAATCGCTGGCCGGAGCCGATCTCGTCGTTGAGTTGGTAGATCTTACGGATGGTGACGGCGGCGATACACGTCTGGCCGCAATGATTACGCTCGAACACCCGGACTTACCTGTACTCAGAATTGGGAATAAGGTGGACTTGATTGATTCGAATGACGAGAGAACCGACGACCTGGATATGACAATCGCGGCCGTGGAGATCGGCCAAGACGAGACGGCGCTTAACCGTCTGATGAAACAGATCGCCGTCAGAACGGTCGGATCAGATACGGTTGGTGAAGAACACCAGGTTGTAACGAGCAGCCGGCAGCAGTCCCACCTTCGAGCTGCATCCGATGCCACGGCGCGTGCAAAGGCTCAGCTGTCGTCGGGTGCATCGGGGGATATGCTGTCCTCTGATATCCGGCAGATCATTGAGGAGATCGGTGCCATAACGGGAGAAATTACCAACGAGGATATTCTGGATCAGATATTTTCAAAGTTTTGTATCGGGAAATGACCGATATAGAAAGGAACATAACAAGATGTGTAACAACGAGTAACGACGACATAACGTTTTGAGTAAGACAGATTACGATATAATAGTAGTAGGAGGCGGTCACGCTGGTAGCGAAGCCGCGGCTGCTGCAGCACGGATGGGCGCGCGAACGCTCCTCATCACCATGAGCCTGGAGGCGATTGGTCGGATGTCCTGTAACCCGGCGATCGGCGGCATCGGAAAGGGGCAGATAGCGAGGGAGATCGATGCTCTTGGCGGCTTGATGGGTCTGGCTACCGACGAATCTGGTATTCAATTTCGCATGCTGAATAGAAGCAAGGGGCCGGCCGTCTGGTCTCCCCGTGCGCAGTGTGATCGATATATGTATGCGGCCAGTATCCGCAGGCGTTTGGAAGGATTACCCAATCTATTCATGCGCTCGGACATGGCGATGGATCTGCTTACCGATGAAACAGGTGTCATTGGGGTGACGACGCAACTTGGAATGAATATCACCAGTCGAGCCGTGATTCTGACGAACGGTACGTTCATGAATGGTCAGATCCATATAGGCGATAAGTCGTATGGCGGGGGCAGGATGGGGGAGGGAGCCTCCACGGGCTTGACAGGCGCGCTTCACCGGCTTGGATTTGAATCAGGACGCCTGAAAACGGGTACTCCTCCTCGATTGGATGGCCGGACAATTGATTATTCCTTGCTGGAAGAGCAGAAGGGTGATGAATATCGGACCCCGTTCAGTTATATGACGGATGTGTTACCGGAACACCAAAAAAGCTGCTGGTTGACCCTGACGAGTCCCGAGGTTCATGATATACTCAGGACTGGATTCGAGCGAAGTCCCATGTTTGTTGGTCGTATCAAGGGCACAGGTCCTCGTTATTGCCCCTCAATCGAGGATAAAATCGATCGGTTTTCCGAAAAGGACAGCCATCAGCTGTTTCTTGAGCCGGAAGGGTGGCACACGGATGAGATTTATGTCAATGGCTTTTCGACGAGTCTCCCAGAGGAAGTTCAACTTTCGGCCATACGCGCGGTCCCGGGTCTTGCAGACGTTCATATGCTGCGCCCGGGATATGCAATTGAATATGATTACTTCCCCCCATATCAGCTTCGATATTCGCTCGAGACGAAGAATGTGAGTGGCCTATTCTTCGCAGGACAGATAAACGGCACCACGGGATACGAGGAAGCGGGCGCGCAGGGATTGATAGCGGGAATCAATGCCGTACAGTACGTGCGCGGCCTTGAAGCGCTCATTCTGAAGCGATCACAGGCCTATATCGGCGTTCTGATCGATGATCTGGTGGCAAAAGGGACAGATGAGCCCTACAGGATGTTTACCTCTCGAGCGGAGCACCGCATGATGCTCAGGCAGGACAATGCCGACGAGCGACTGACAGAATTGGGTGCGGAATATGGATTGGTTGATGAAGCGCGGCTCGCGCGCATGCGCGCTCGCCGCGCTGCAAGACGCGGGACGGTAAAAAGTGTGAAAAAGACAACCGTGAAGCCGGCCGTAGTGAACGAATACCTGAAATCGGTGGGAAGTACACCGATCAAGCACGGTGAGAGACTATCAAAGCTCGCACTTCGGCCCGAGGTAAATCTGGAAAACCTGCTCAAGATCTCTGAAATGGAAGGCCTGATCGAGCACGCAGAGGGACTCGAGGCCATCGTGGAAATGGTTGAGATCGATCTGAAGTATCAGGGCTACATAGAGCGCGAAAATGAGCTGATAGAGAAAATGGAGCGGTTGGAAGGTCTGAGGATTCCACTTGATTTCAACTATCAGGGCACCACAAACATCACCATCGAGGCACGTGAGAAGCTTTCGAAGATCAGACCCGAGAATTTGGGTCAGGCATCGAGGATATCAGGTGTTTCTCCAGCTGACGTTTCTGTCCTGATGATCCTGTTAAAATCCGGAAGGGTGGTCAAGAATGGGGCTTCAGAGAGCTGACATGACTGTTTCTGAGAAAAGTGTTTCACGTGAAACACTTTCTGCGCACTCTTTATTGCGTCGGGTCAAGCGCCCACTCCGGGAGCACTGCGCATGACGACACCCTATCCGATACCCCTGTCAGAAGATCAGGAACGGCTGCTGAACGAGTATGCGGAACTGCTTCTGAACGTTAATCAGCGATTTAACCTCATTTCCAGATCGGATATCGATCAGGTACGCCAGCATCATATCGGACACTGTTTGGCTTACGCGACTCTTTCCTTTCCTGACGGGTGTTCAGTAGTTGATTGGGGGTCTGGAGGCGGGCTTCCGGCAATACCCATTGCCATTCTCTGGCCTGGAATTCAGGTTACTGCCGTCGATTCGAACGCAAATAAAACGCGTGCGGTAGATCTGTTCTGCAGGCGTCTGGGATTGAGCAATTGCAACTCCTGGCACGGAAGGGCCCAGGATTGGATGGGGAGCGTTGATTACTCTGTTTCTCGTGCAACAGCGTCTCTGTCCGAGTTGTGGGAGTGGCATATGAGGGTAAAGAAAAATGAGTCAACGTCAGGAGACCAGGAATGGGAAACCGGTCTTATTTGTATGAAGGGGGGAGATCTGTCCAAAGAGATTGCGGAATTGGAAGCAGATCATCCCCAACTGGACACCGCGATAAGACCTCTATCCATGCTTGACGGTGATCCCTATTTTAGATCGAAGGTCCTGGTACACGTCACACAGTCTAATAGCTGATTCATGGCCAAATCGGATAAGCAAGGAACACGTACGGAGCGCTTGTTCGCGACGATTTTACTTCTGCAGAATCGTCCTAATCTGACGAGCAGAGACCTGGCAGAGCACTTCGGGGTGAGTCGCCGAACGGTCTTCAGAGATCTTCGCGCACTTTCTGACTCAGGCGTTCCCCTGACGTACTCTGAGGGCGGTGGGTACGAAATCCTTGAGGGATATCAATTGCCGCCACTAATGCTGACCGCCAGAGAGGCGGCGACGTTGATCGTGGGTACCGAGTTCATGAAACTCCAGTCGGATGCTTCGATGAGGGAAGATGCCGACGCCGTTTCTCTGAAGATCCGATCTGTTCTACCAAGGGAGATTCGAGAATACATCGATCAGCTTTCCGACAATACCGTACTCGACCCCTATTGGGTACATGCGGTTCGTACAGAGGGCGAAGAGTCCGGTAAATGGTACAAACTATCTGAGGCTGCGGCTCGATCGAGACAGGTGATCATGGAATACTTCGTGGACAGCCGCCAGGAATTGACCCAGCGTCGTGTCGACCCGCTGGGCCTCGTTTACTACACTGATCACTGGAATCTTATTGCATTCGATCACCTGCGCGAGGAGATTCGCAATTTCCGCCTCGATCGCATCGAAGAGATGTTCGTGTTGAGCGAGGGATTCGACAGACCCGAGGGATTCGATCTTCAGGCGTACCTGGAGCAAGACGGGCAACAGACATCGAGTATCCGGGTAACACTGTCGTTCGATGACACTGCATACGTGAGAGCTAGAACGAGTATACCTGCCCGAGTAGAAAAGGAGACCCGTGTGGAGGACCGAGTCGAGGTGACCTTCCATTTCGGGAATCAAAACTATCTGGCATCATGGTTACTTAGATTCGGCGGGGCGGTCCGGGTGCTTGAGCCTGTAGAATTAGCCGAAGCGCATCTTGAGGCCGCGCAGAAAATAGTGGGCAATTACTAGTATATAGTACAGTTCTTACCGACGATTTCGATTGTCTCCGTTACTCGTTGCAGCACACAGTGTTGTAAGTACTAATCGGAAACTTGATGCCGCTCTACGTTCATCGATTAATCCTGGAGCCGATAACTACACGACTCACGCGGCGTCAGAGAGTTTTTTTAACAGGTCTCGAGCGGCTGATAGGGAAGGAACGGTTTGGATGATCGCTCGAAGTTTTCCACCCCGGCTCTCCTTCATTACATACTCGTTGTCCAGTTTTGAAAGCCGCTCGAGTAATGGGTGAAAGATGTTGTCAAAAAACCATGCATCATCATCGGCACCAGGAACGCTCAAGAAGAGTCGTTCATTTTTGAAGGTGACCTTGGTCAGTCGTAATTCCTGGCCCAACATTTTGAGCTCGACGCTGCAGAAAAGATTCTCAACTTCTGAAGGAGGTTTTCCGAACCGGTCCTCGAGCTCGTCCCGAATGGCGGCGACATCAGTGGCGAGCTTGCACTCTGAGATTCGCCGATACAAATTCAGACGCTCGACCCTGTTGGACAGATAAGACTCCGGTATGAGGGCGTCGGCGTCGACTTCGATCGTCGTCTCCGAGGCCCGCGGTTTCCGAGATCCCTCGAACAATTCTGAGAATTCTTCAGACCGGAGTTCTTCGACGGCCTCGTCAAGTATGCGATGGTAGGTTTCGAACCCTACGTCCGCAATGAATCCGCTCTGTTCGGCGCCGAGCATATTGCCTGCTCCGCGAATGTCCAGGTCTCGCATAGCGATGTGGAATCCACTCCCGAGTTCGCTGAATTCTTCTACGGCCTGAAGACGCTGTTTGGCCTCGCGGGTAAGACTGTGGACAGAAGGAACCAGTAGATAGCAGAAAGCCTTGCGATCGGACCGACCCACTCGTCCACGAAGTTGGTGGAGCTCGGCGAGGCCGAAATAATCGGCCCGATTGATGATTATTGTATTCGCGTTTGGTATGTCCAGGCCGTTTTCGATGATGTTCGTGCTGATGAGAACATCAAATGTACCCTCGACAAATCCCATCATCACTCTCTCCAGATCGGCGCCCTTCATCTGCCCATGGGCAGTCTGAATCCGGACATCTGGTACGAGCATGCGCAGCATATCCGAAAACTCATCAATAGACTGGACGCGATTGTGAATGAAAAATACCTGCCCACCTCGATTGATCTCGTACAGCATGGCATCCCGGATTAGATCTTTGTCGAACGCATGAATTTCGGTGTTGATGGGCTGACGGTTTTCTGGAGCCGTGGCGATGATGGAGAGGTCGCGCGCACCCATCAATGAAAACTGGAGGGTACGCGGAATTGGCGTGGCGGTCAGAGTCAACGTATCCACACTCACACGAAGTTTTCGGAGCTTTTCCTTCATGGTAACTCCGAAACGCTGCTCCTCATCCACAATGAGTAATCCCAGGTCTTTGAACAATACGTCTTTCGATATCAAGCGATGAGTACCGATAAGAATGTCAACTTGTCCAGCCGCGAGCCGCGCTAGCGTTTCTTTCAGTTGTGCCGGTGTTCGAAATCTGGACAGCACTCCGATCTCGACAGGGTAGTGGGCCAGTCGTTTTTGGAACGTGCGGTGGTGCTGCATCGCCAGGACGGTCGTCGGAACGAGAATGGCGACCTGCTTTCCGTCCTGCACGGCCTTGAACGCGGCCCGGATCGCAATCTCCGTCTTACCGAATCCGACATCCCCGCATACCAGGCGGTCCATGGGTTGTGGATGCTGCATATCCTCTTTGACCGCTTCGCTCGTCGAGGCCTGGTCGGGAGTATCTTCAAATTGAAAAGACGCTTCGAGTTCACGTTGCCACACGGTGTCGGCAGAAAAGGCGAAGCCGTCGGACGCCTTTCTTTGGGCGTAGAGTCGAATCAGATCCCGTGCTATGTCTTTGACGCGTGATTTGGTCCGAGTCTTGGCTTTTTCCCACTGACCCGAGCCCAATTTCGTGAGGAGCGGCTGGTGGCCTTCCTTACCCTTGTACTTGTGGAGCTTGTGCAAAGCGTTGACATTCACGTAGAGTGTGTCGCCACTGAGATACTCGAGCCTGACGGCTTCCTGTTTTCGATCGCGAACCGTTATCTGCTCCAGGCCAGCAAATTTTCCGATCCCGTAATCGATGTGGACCACAAAATCCCCTGGCGTAAGGTGTTGAAGTTCACGAAGACTGAGCCCCCCATATCGCTTCTTCTGTTTCCTCGCTGTCGGTCTGTGGTACCTTTCGAAGATCTCATGATCGGTATAGAGGGCCAGATTCACTTCCGGAATTTCAAATCCTCTATGGATGGATTCCACCTTCAGCCTGACTCTTTCCGCGACGATATCATCTTCGAGGAGCTCGGTAAGCCGGCCTTCCTGCCCACGGTTGTCGCATAGAATCGTCGTATTCAGGCCCTTCGTACTGTTTTCCAGTATTCGGCGCCGAAGCTGTGCAATTCTGGCATCGAAAGACGGTTGCGGCGCGGAATCTGCTTCGATTCGATCGGCGACGTCCTCCTGGAAGGTCCCAAAATGAATGGTCGACAGCGGATAGGTAGCGGTTCGAACAGCCGCCTCATCGAGGTAGAGCGACTCAGTTTCCGGGAGATCGGGTGTCGATCCTGTCTTCTGTTGTGCAGCGCGGGTGATGGCTGACGCTCGAGACGCGGCTCTGTTATTGAAAGCCTCCGTGACACTTTCGTAGAGCGCCGCACTGTCATTCAGAATCAGTAGGGACCCCGCAGGGAAATAGCTCGTCAATGAGATTCGTGAGTCCGCGGGAGAGGAGGTGCCCTCAAGATTCGGCACAATGCGCGCGCTGGTTTTTCTGCTGATGGAGCGCTGCGTGTGAATATCAAACTCGCGGATCGAATCAATTTCATCCCCAAAAAATTCAATCCGAATCGGATAGGATCCGATGAAAGG
>CALBJU010000268.1 GCA_937893205.1 uncultured Bacteroidota bacterium | reverse complement strand
CCCAACCTCAGGGATTCGTCTATGACGATTCCCGAAAGAGCAATCACGGCAATCTCTGTCGTCCCCCCTCCGATGTCGACAATCATATTGCCAACTGGCTCAGCGACATTCAATCCGATTCCGATCGCAGCGGCCATCGGCTCAACGATCAGGTGCACTTGGCGCGCTCCAGCGTGCTCTGCTGAATCGCGCACAGCGCGTTTTTCAACTTCGGTGATCCCGCTCGGGACGCAGATGACCATTCTTCGAATGGCAGAGAGCCAATTTGTCTGAACCTTGCGGATAAGTTGGCGAATCAGCTGCTCGGCGACTTCAAAATCAGCAATCACGCCATCCTTGAGGGGCATAACCGTTTCGATCTCGCGGTGCGTCCGCTCATGCATCTGCTGGGCTTCATGCCCTACTGCAATTACCTTCCGATTGGATCGATTGAGCGCAACGATGGAGGGTTCGTTCAACACGATTCCTCGACCCTTGATGTAGATCAGCGTATTCGCTGTACCAAGATCGATGGCGACATCGGTTGAAAAATTAAACAGACCCATAGATTGAAAGCGCAAAAAAGGACTGATAAAGAACCCCGAGAAGGGGTCAAAATGGCTTCAAAAAGCCGCCTGTTCTGACATTTTCGGGGCAGGCTCGATAATACGTATGAGGGGTTTCGATTCCAACGTTTGAAGTGTACGTTATTCGATACCGATCTCTATTTGGCAATCGTACTAAGGGGGTTTGGAATGCGGAAAATCACTATTACGGGGATTGTTTTTGTTGTTGGCATCCTCGCTTTTGTTTCGATCGGCATGATGTATCCGGAGGTTACCTACGAAACCTCAGTTCACGTTTCCCGCAGCAGGGCGACCGCATTTTCCGTGATGATGGACATCGATCAGATGGGCGAGTGGATGCAGAATTTCGTATCCGCCGAAACGCTGGTCGAGCATGATGATTTTGTCGGAAACCGGTACAGATTTGAATTTGAGGAGGATGGGGAGATGTTGGTGCTGGAAGAGGAAATCGTTTTATACGTGGAAAGCCAGGTGGTCGGATTTCATCTCACGCACGAAATCATGGACATCGACATTCAGATTTCGTTTATCGAGACCACTGGCGGGACGACCATTGCAGCGAAAAATACCGTGCGCGCGACCAACTTTGTCGTCCGATCCCTGCTTCCCCTGATGAAAGGCAGCATGGCTTCAGATCAAACTGAGCAGTACCGGCGATTGGCAGCGCTTGTGGAAGACAGTCCCACATCGATCGTCGGGGAGTGGACGGGTAAGAGCGGGATGGGTAATGAACAGCTCTTCACTTTTCGGGGCAATGGAACCATGGACTGGTTCGTCGATGCAGGTGGGAATCAGTTTTCTCTCGAAGGAATGTACTACGAACGAGACGCCACGCAATCTCCGCAAACCCTGGATTTGATGGGGTTCAAATCAGGACCTCTGACCGATCGCACGCTGTTCGGCATCATCGAGTTTATCGGTGAGGACAGTCTTCGGTTCGATGCTGAAGCAGGCGCCATTGGTGATTCGAGCGTACGCCCATCCATTTTTACCGAATCGACAACCCTGTATACCCGGATTAACTGACCAATGGGTCATTCCTGCTCGAAAAGGGCGATTACGGCGCCCGCAGGATCTTTAATAACGCAGTATCGGCCGTGTCCACTCATATTTTTGATGGGTGTGATTAATTCCCCACCAAGTTCGGCGCATTTCGCAGCTGAATCGTCAACGTTCGCCACATTTACATACATCAACCACTGCGGCGGGAGACCTGTGTTTCCTCCCCTGGCGTGACAGACACCAGCCACCGGCGTTCCCGCTTCAGGTGCGGACATGACGAAGTCATCGTACTCGCCCATACTCAAGGACGAAGAATTCCAGCCCACGACTGATTGGTAGAAATCTCTGATATCTTCTGCCTTCTCAATCGTCAGATCGAACCACCCGACTGTTCCGATCGCCGCTTTTTCTTGACTCATACCCAGGTTTACGCCCGCTGCTATGAATGCAGCACACGATTTTTCAGAAGCTGATCGATACGTTCGAGGTCTTCAACGAAACGAGGATCAGTATCGATTCGAGCCTGAATTGCCTTGCAGGCATGAATGACTGTAGAATGATCTCGTCCTCCGAATCTCCTTCCAATGGCTTCGAGAGAATGCTGTGTCATTCGCTTGCAAAAATGCATGGCAACCTGACGGGCATCTACGATGGGCCGTTTCCGGCTCTTGCCAATGAGAAGATCCGGGTCCAGGTGGAAGTACTCGGCCACGATGTCGCGAATCTGCGAAGCAGAGATGCTCTTGCGTGTCCTGTTATCGATCAAATCCTGCAGAGCTTCCTGAACAAAATTCAAATCGATCTGCTGACGCGTAATCTTTTGTAGCGCGAGCAACCTGTTGAACGCCCCCTCAAGCAATCGAATGTTGTCTTTAACATTGAAGGCAATGTAATCGATCACTTCGCTGGAAAGATTCAGACCACTCCCGGCGGCGTGATTTCGAAGTATGGCGGTTCTTGTCTCCAGATCCGGCGGCTGTACATCTGCCGAGAGGCCCCAGCGAAAACGGGATAGAAGGCGCTCTTCAATTCCAGCAATTTCTGCTGGACTGCGGTCTGCACACAGAATAATCTGTTTGCCCCTCTGATGCAGGTCGTTGAACAGGTGGAAAAACTGCTCCTGGGTTTTCTCCTTTCCGCCGAAAAATTGAATGTCATCGACAATCAAGACATCAATCTGACGGAAGGCATGGGTGAACTCTCCAAGGGTGTTGTTCTGGATGGCATAGACGAAATAGTTCGTGAATGCCTCACTCGTCAGGTACAACACCTGAGCACGGGGCTGAAGGGCAACAATCTGATTTCCAATGGCGTGAGCCAGGTGCGTTTTCCCCAGTCCAACTTTTCCGTAAATGAGAAATGGGTTGAAGCTGGTCTCACCAGGACGATTGGCGACAGCCACACCGGCGCTGCGGGCCAACCGATTGCAATCTGCTTCGATGAAGCCATCGAACGTGTATCTGGGATTGAGCGTCGGAGGCAGGGACCCGGGAACGGTCTCTCGTTGGAACGAAAACAGCGAAGGATCATCCGCCTTCGTTTGGGGCATCAGACCACTTTTTCGGGCTGATTGAGCCTCGCTCATTATGTCTGAACGCGCGGACGACGTTGCAGGTGGGCTGGACGCAGCAGGTATCGAGTACGCATCATCCTGGGCAGAGGACACAGCCGTGGCGTCCTTGGTCTGGACGAGAGCGAGTTCCGCTACCTGCTTCTTCTGGACCAGAAACGAGAACGAAATTCCTTCACTGGCTCTCTTATCTAGCTGATGCTGGATTAGCTCTGAATATTCCTTATTGACCCAATCCCGGTGGAATTCTGAAGGTATTCCCATCGTCAAGTGCGAACCTCCCTGAGTCGGGGAGCTGGATACCAATGTGATGGGCTGTATCCAAGTTTGAAATTGTTGGGAGGGGATCTCTTGAGCGAGGTCTTCCTTGCACTGATGCCACAACAAGTCGGGCGGGATCGTCATCAAAAAAATACTGTACTAAAAACGAGTGGGTGGGGGAGTAATTCTAACATCTATTGTAGGCAGGAGACGCACGGTATGGCAAGCCTAAATTGGTCGTATTTATCCACTCCGGACACTTCTTATCAACACAACAAATGTGGAAAAAAAAGAGATACTTGGGCTTGATTATCCCACCTGTTTTACAGGTCGATCCTCAATCGTCCAACCAACTCAAACATTTGATTGGAGATTTCGAATTCTATTGCCCCAGACCAAAGCCCGACATTATTTCAGCCGTATGATCGCCCGTTTTCGGCTTCTTAATGACCTTTTCGATCATTCCAGCCTCGTTGATGAGGAACGTGATACGCTTGGTCCCCATAAACATCCTGCCGTACATATATTTCTGACCGTACGTGCCGTATGCGGTCATCATTACTCGATCCGTGTCCGCAATCAAGGGGAACGGGAGGTCGTATTTTTCTGCGAATCCCAAGTGCTTTTTCACCGAGTCATCTGAGACGCCGATGATGGATATTCCGACCTCATTCAGTAGTCCGAAGTGATCCCTCAGATTACACGCCTGTTTTGTGCAACCAGGGGTGTTGTCGCGAGGATAGAAGTAGATCGCCAGTTTTTTGTTCTTGAAGTCAGAGAGGGATATGGCGGTGCAATCCTGTGTCAATCCGGTAAAATCGGGCGCAGCCTGGCCCACTTCGGGCATTGTTGAGTCTTGAGACATGGGAAGAGTCAGTGGGTGGTGAAGGTCCAGCTACAACCGGATTTGCTTCGTGCTGTTTCGAGATGGAGAGCAGTCATTTTGACCGAGGGCAGGAAGCAATGAATCGGTGATGTCTAGAAGGGGACGCCGAGTGCATCAGCCAAAAATCTCATCAAGGGTGTGCCTTTATCCCATGTTTGTGCGAGGTGAGGGAGGAAGTCAGGTCGCAGCGCCGTTTCCTCATCGAAGCGTGCCACTCCCATGAAATCCTTCCTTTTAAGATCATCGATCAAGGGGTGATCCCGATCGAAGCCCTTCGGAGGTCGGGACAGGGAGGCGCCTTCCAATCGATAGATGTCGCCGAATCCTTCGGCGTCCCTCGCGTCGATCCAGCCATCCGGATCATTTACGATTGCGGAGCGCAGAAGGGTCAAGACCTTGTTATCCGGATGCCATATTCCGAGACCCATGAATACGTTTCCGGGCTCGATGTGCAGATAGTAGCCGGGAGCATGGACGTCCTTAGCCTGTTCGTGTCTGAAGTGGATTCCGGAGTGGGTTTTGTAAGGATCCTTGTTTTTCGAAAACCTGACATCTCTGTAGATTCTGAACAGAGAGCCACCGACCGCTTTCGGGATGGCCCGAAAATGAGGGCTAATCTGGGCAAGAAGCGGAGCAAAGTCAGCGATAAAGTCCAGTAATGGCTCTTTTACGACCTGTTCGTAGCGTTTTTTGTTATCCTTGAACCAGTCGCGATCGTTGTTGATCTTCAGCTCCCGCAGAAACGAAAACAGCTCGGGTGTGATGTAGGTATTTGACATTCGTGTTTGGGATCCTCCATTGTCGGACGCAAAACATCCTGATTCGAACTCGAAATTGCAATATGTGCGGCCCGGTGCGTTGCGTTTCGCGACCTGATCTCAATCAGGTCGCGTCAACTGGCTTTGCGGAGAAATGTCCCTTGATGAGGCCGGCGACATGTGCTCCTGCTTCTTCTTCCAGAGCTTCTAGCGAGGCCTCCTTCACGCGTTTTACCGATCCAAAATGTCTGAGCAGTTTCTTGGCCGTCTTGGGACCGATACCTTCAATTTCTTCCAGCTCTGTGTGCAGAGTTGATTTCGCCCGTTGTTTTCGCTGAAACTCGACCGCAAATCGATGCGCCTCATTTCGGGTACGTTGAAGCAGTTGGAGGGAGGCGCTGTCTTTGGAAATGAAAACCGAATCCGTGTCTCCCGGGAAGAATACTTCTTCCAATCGTTTGGCGAGCCCAACCACTGGAAATTTGCCGTAGGCCTCCACTTCATCAAGAGCAAAAACTGCGCTAGACAGCTGTCCCTTGCCGCCGTCGATCACTACGAGATCAGGCCAGGGACCGTTTTCTTCCACCACCCTGGCGTACCGTCTCGCTACAATCTCTCGCATGGACTGGAAGTCGTCCGATCTTCCACCACCTACGGAGCGAACTTTGTAGGTCCTGTACTCGCTTTTCTTTGGAATGCCATCAACGAAGACGACGCAAGAGGCGACCACGTCGGTTCCACCGAGGTGGGACACATCGAAGCATTCAATTCTGCGGGGGAGTTTCGGGAGAGAGAGGTCGGATTTAAGCTTTGTGACCGCATGGGGCACTTTTCCTTCATTCTTTTTTTGTCGCTGGATGTGAAATTCTTCCAGAAGCAGCTCCGCATTCTTTTCGACAATTCCAATCAGACCAGCCTTGTCTCCACGTTTAGGAATATGGATGGTGACTTTCTGACCTTGTTTCTGCTCCAGCAACTCCAGGACTGGCCCCGAATTCGACATGGGAACGGAAAGCAGTAATTCTTTGGGAAAAAACGTGGCTTCGGAATAATACCGCTCGACGACCGCCTGCATCAATTCCTCACTGGGGCTCTCTCCGATTCGGGTCAGAAATATCTGTCTACGCCCGACAATCTTTCCGTCACGCATCTGGAAGATCACACCGCACGCGGCATTCGCTTCACGATCGACCGATAAAGCAAAGAGGTCCCTGTCCGCAAGATCACCCGAGACTACCTTCTGGCGCTCGGCGTATTTCTCCAGAGCCTTGACCTGATCTCGAAGCTTGGCTGCCTCTTCAAAATTCATATTGTCGGACACAAGTTGCATCTCGTCCTTGAGCAGGTTGATCAGCGTATCCGTTTTTCCGTCGAGGAGCTTTTCGACCTGTCTGATCGTCGAATCATAGCTCTCCGTAGTCTGATAGCCGACGCAGGGCGCATCACATTTCTTAATGTGGTACTGCAGACAGACCTCATATTTGCCGGCGGCAATCGGCTCTGGTGCCAGATTCAGTGTGCAGGTTCGGAGTCGGAATATCGACCGAATCGTATCCAGCATGATGCGCATGCTT